>JAICVH010000207.1 GCA_025935435.1 Burkholderiales bacterium | reverse complement strand
GCACTTCGAGCACCGGATCGACCAGTCCGGTTGGGCGCACGACCTGTTCGACGACCTGCCCCGCGTGCTTCCGCTCGTAATCCGCGGGCGTTGCGGACACGAAAATCGTCTGCGGCAGCAAATGCTCGAACTCATCGAACCGCAATGGCCGGTTGTCCAATGCAGACGGCAGGCGAAACCCGAAATTGACCAGGTTTTCCTTCCGCGCGCGGTCCCCTCGGTACATGCCACCTACCTGTGGAATCGTCACGTGGCTCTCATCGATGAACATGAGTGCGCGCGAAGGCAGGTAATCGATCAGCGTGGGCGGCGGTTCGCCGGGCTGGCGGCCCGACAGGTGTCGCGAGTAATTCTCGATGCCTTTGCAGAAGCCGATCTCCGCCATCATTTCAAGGTCGAAGCGCGTACGCTGCTCGATGCGCTGCGCCTCGATCAATTTCATCTGTCCGACGAAAGCTTCCTTCTGCGCGGCGAGTTCCACCTTGATGCCCTCGATCGCATCGAGCACCTTCTGGCGACCCGTCACGTAATGCGACGACGGGAACACCGTGTAGCGCGCCATCTTGTGGCGCAGATGACCGGTCAGTGGATCGAATAACTGCAGCGATTCGACCTCGTCATCGAAGAGCGAAACGCGCACGGCGCTTTCGGCGTTTTCCGCAGGGAAGATGTCAAGGACGTCACCGCGCACGCGAAACGTGCCGCGCTTGAAATCCAGCTCGGCCCGCTGATACTGCATCTCGGTCAGGCGCCTGATTGCATCGCGCTGCGTGAGCCGGTCGCCCTGTCGCACATGCAGGATCATGCTGTGATACTCGGTCGGATCGCCTATCCCGTAGATTGCCGACACCGTCGCGACGATGACGCAATCGGGTCGCTCGAGGATTGCTTTGGTCGCCGACAGGCGCATCTGCTCGATGTGCTCGTTAATCGAGCTGTCCTTCTCGATATACAGGTCGCGCGAAGGCACGTAGGCCTCCGGCTGGTAGTAGTCGTAGTACGAAACGAAATACTCGACCGCGTTGTTCGGAAAAAACTCGCGGAATTCCGAATACAACTGTGCCGCCAGCGTCTTGTTAGGAGCGAGCACGAGTGCGGGCCGGCCGCTTCGCGCGATGACGTTTGCCATCGTGTACGTCTTGCCCGACCCGGTCACGCCGAGCAGCGTCTGGAACGACAGACCGTCGTCCAGACCTTCGGTAAGCCGTTCGATCGCTTCGGGCTGATCTCCCGCCGGCGCGAATGGCTGATGCAACTCATACGGACTCTCTGGAAACCTGACGATCATGGCGCTGCAGCGTTTGGCAAACTGATCATTTTAGTTCGGGCATCGTGGTCGACGTTCGCGGGCACCGCGAACTGCAGCGCCGCAAGGCGTGCATAAAGCGGATTTTCACGCACGAGCGCATCGTGCGTTCCGAGCGCAACGAGACGACCGCGGTCGATCACTGCGATGCGGTCGGCGTGGCGTACGGTTGCCAGTCGATGCGCGATCATCAGCACCGTGCGCCCGGCCATCAGCCGCTCGAGCGCGCGCTGCACGATGCGCTCGCTCTCCGCGTCCAATGCACTTGTCGCTTCATCGAGCAAGAGAATCGGCCGATCGGCGAGGATCGCCCGGGCAATCGCCAGCCGCTGGCGTTGGCCACCGGAGAGCCGCACGCCGCGTTCGCCGAGGAGACCGTCGAAACCGCCGGGCAGCCGTTCGATAAACTCGGTCGCGTACGCTGCATCGCAGGCCGCCTTGACTTCCGCATCGGTCGCATCGGGCCGACCGTAACGCACGTTGTCGAGCACCGACGTCGCGAAGATCACCGGGTCCTGCGGCACGAGTGCGAGCTGACGCCGCACGTCGCGCGGATCCGCGCTCCGCACATCGATACCATCGATGCGCACGGTGCCCGCCTGCGGGTCGTAAAAGCGCATCAGCAGCTGAAACACCGTCGTCTTGCCGGCGCCAGACGGTCCGACCAGCGCGACCTTCTCGCTTGCGCATACGTCGAGCGACAAGTGGTCGAGCGCCGGCGCGTCTGGTCGTGCTGGATACGAAAACGTCACTCCTTGGAACGCCACTGCGCCTGCGCCATGCACCGGCATCGGCGTGGGGTTCGCAGGAGACACGATGACCGGCCGCACTGCGAGCAACTCGAACAGCCGTTCCGTTGCACCCGCTGCGCGTTGCAAATCGCCGATCACTTCGCTGATCGAGCCGACGGCGCCGGCGACCAGCACCGCATAGAACACGAACGCCGACAACTGTCCGGCGCTCAAGCGGCCTGCGACCACGTCATGGCCGCCAATCCACAGGATGACGCCGACGGCTCCGAAGACGAGAACAATGACGGTGGCAACGAGCAGCGCGCGTTGACGGATCCGGCGAACGGCCGTTTGGAACGCGGCCTCGACGCGGGTCGCGAAGTCCCGTCGATCGAGCGCTTCGTGTCCGTATCCTTGAACGGTACGAATCTCGTGCAATGATTCGTCAAGGAACGCGCCGACATCTCCGACGCGATCCTGCGTAGCGCGCGCGAGCTTGCGAACACGGCGGCCAAACAGCACGATCGGCACGACGACGAGCGGAACACCCGCGAGCACCAGCAGCGTCAATTTGGCGCTGGTCAGCGTCAGCATCACGATCCCGCCAACCATCAGCAGAAAATTGCGAATCGCCATCGACGCGCTCGAGCCGATCACTGTTTCGAGCATCGTCGTGTCGTTGATGAGCCGCGAGATAACCTCACCCGTTCGGGTCGCCTCGAAGAAGGAGGGCGGGAGATCGAGCAGATGATCGAACACGGCTCGGCGAAGGTCTGCGGTGACACGCTCGCCTAGCCACGACACGTGATAAAAGCGAATGTACGTCGCGCCTGCCATCACGACGATCACGCCCAGCATCAGCGCAAGCATCCGATCGAGCTCGGTCGCGTTCGACGCGGCGAAGCCCCGATCGACGACAAACTTCAAGCCCTGCCCAACGGCCAGGACCGCCGTGGCTGCGACGACGAGACCGATGGCCGCCAGGACGATCTCGCGACGATAGGGCCGCAGAAATCGTCCAACGCGCGCCAGCGTGCGTAGTGCGGTCACCGGCGCAATCTTCGGCGCGGGTTCGAGACGTGTATCGGCGCGGGCCATCGTTGGTGAAGCGAATAGTGTTGGAAGCGAAGAGGAAGCAAAGACGACTGATCCAGTTTGGGGCGCGGCCACAGGTTTTCAAGCGGTTCGCACGCTACAATAGCGGGTCACGAACCTGCGCAAATCCTCATGAACGCCCCTCTTTCCGCATCGCTCTTCGGCACCGTGGACCTGGCACCGCGTGATCCGATCCTAGGTATCACCGAAGGTTTCAATGCCGATGCCAATCCGCGCAAAGTCAACCTGGGCGTAGGCGTCTATTGTGATGACAACGGCAAGGTGCCGCTGCTCGAATGCGTGAAGCGCACCGAACGTGAAATCACAGAAACGGCGGCGCCTCGCAGTTATCTGCCCATCGACGGCATTCCGACCTACGACAAAGCCGTGCAGACGTTGCTGCTCGGGCAGGACAGCGACATCGTCGCAGTCGGCCGCGGTGTGACCGTGCAGGCGCTGGGTGGTACCGGTGGTCTCAAGATCGGCGCCGATTTCCTGCGTAAATTCGCACCTGCCGCGCAGGTCGCCATCAGTACACCGAGCTGGGAAAATCATCGCGCGTTGTTCGAAGCGGCCGGCTTCACGGTGATGTCCTATCCGTACTACGACGCAGCAACGCATGGTCTGGACTTCGACGGCATGCGGGCGTCGCTCGAGGCGATGCAGGCAGGGACGATCGTCGTACTGCATGCGTGCTGCCACAATCCGACCGGAGTCGATCCGACGCCTGCGCAATGGGACGAAATCATCGCAACGGTGCGCCGTCGCGGGCTCGTTCCGTTCCTCGATATCGCCTATCAAGGGTTCGGCGATGGCATCGAGGAGGATGCGGCGGTCGTGCGTCAATGTGCGGCAACGCCCGGACCGCTGTTCATTTCGAGCTCGTTCTCGAAGTCGTTCTCGCTTTACGGCGAGCGCATCGGTGCTTGCACAGTCGTGACGGCAGACAAGGACGAGGCTGCGCGCGTGTTATCGCAAATGAAGCGCGTCGTGCGCGCGAATTATTCGAATCCTCCTACACACGGCGGCCAGATCGTCGCGCGCGTGCTGACCACTCCGGAACTGCGCGAGATCTGGGAAATGGAGCTCGGGGGTATGCGCGAGCGGATTCGTGAAATGCGTGGCGCGCTGGTGCGCAAGCTCGCCGAGCGCGCGCCGGGACACGACTTTGCGTTTGTACATGCGCAACGCGGCATGTTCTCGTACTCAGGCTTGAACCCGCAGCAGGTGCGCCGGTTGCGCGACGAGTTCTCTATTTACGCCCTCGATACCGGGCGCATTTGCGTCGCTGCGCTCAATTCGAAGAACATCGAGTACGTCGCCGACGCAATCGCGGCGGTGCTATAATTTTTCGGCGTGCGGGAATAGCTCAGTTGGTAGAGCGCAACCTTGCCAAGGTTGAGGTCGCGAGTTCGAGACTCGTTTCCCGCTCCAGTGTTTCGGGGAGAGCCGTTCAGTGCTCTCCCCTTTCGTTTCGGCCCGGGTAGCGTCGTCGCTTCGGCGCCGTCCACTCCTGGCGGGGTGGCAGAGTGGTCATGCAGCGGCCTGCAAAGCCGTGGACGCCGGTTCGATTCCGACCCCCGCCTCCACCCGCCTCGCTAGGCGTGCGGCGCTGTTGCTGCCGCCGAGTCGAGCGCGACCGATGCGGCGGCGCCGGGAGCGCCCGGCGCTTCAGGTGATGCGTTGACGGTCACCTGGCGATGCGCGAAACGAATGCCGGCGGCACGAAACGCACGGATGATTTTGTCGTAAGCCACCCGGCGCACGACCCACGCGTTACTCGTCGGCCGCGCGGTGAATTTGGCGCGAACGACGATCGCGCTGTCCTCCGCGGCGATCACGCCGGCTGACTTGAGCGGTTGCAACAGATCCGGGGCGTAATCGGCGTCAGCGGACAACTCTTCGCCAATCTGCTTCAGGATCTTCTTCACCTGCAGCATGTTCGTGTCATACGTCAGCCGGAACTCGAGCACATGAATCGACCAGTCGCGGCTCGTGTTGCGCAAGCGCTTGATCTCGCCGTACGGAAGGATGTTGAGCGCGCCGCGATGATGACGCAGGAACACCGAACGCAGGTTGATGCGCTCGACGCGTCCCTTCGCGTCGCCGACCTCGATGTATTCACCGAGCCGGAACGCGTCGTCCATCAGGAAAAACGCGCCCGAGACGATGTCTCGGACGAGCGTTTGCGATCCGAAGCCGATGGCCACGCCTACGACCCCCGCGCCCGCGAGTAGCGGCAGGATAT
>JAICVH010000209.1 GCA_025935435.1 Burkholderiales bacterium | reverse complement strand
CTCGCATCGGCGCGACGCATTCGGTCGTCTTCGGCGGCTTTTCCGCGAAATCGTTACAGGAGCGGATCGTCGACGCCAAGGCCGTCGCGGTCATCACCGCCGACGAGCAGATGCGCGGCGGGAAACCGTTGCCGCTGAAGGCGATCGTGGACGAGGCGCTCGGCATGGGGGGCTGCGACGTCGTAAGACATGTCATCGTCTATCGCCGCACGGGCAACCACGTCGCGTTCACTGGCGGCCGCGATCTATGGATGCACGAGTTGACAGCGAAGCAACCGGACACCTGTGAGCCGGAGTGGGTCGGCGCCGAGCATCCGCTCTTCATTCTTTACACGTCCGGCTCGACCGGGAAGCCCAAAGGCGTGCAGCACAGTTCTGGCGGTTACCTGCTGTGGGCGGCGCTCACGATGAAGTGGGTGTTCGACATCAAGCCGTCGGACATCTTCTGGTGCACGGCCGACATCGGCTGGGTCACCGGTCATACGTACATCAGTTACGGCCCCCTCGCGTGCGGAGCGACCGAGGTCGTGTTCGAAGGGGTCCCGACGTACCCGGATGCCGGACGCTTCTGGAAGATGATCGCCGATCATCGCGTGACCGTTTTCTATACGGCGCCCACTGCCATTCGCTCGCTGATCAAGGCGAACGACGTGAATCCCGCGACGGCGCCACGCAATTACGATCTCGGCAGCCTGCGGCTGCTCGGCTCCGTCGGCGAGCCGATCAATCCGGAAGCGTGGATGTGGTACTACCGCAACGTCGGTCGCGAACGATGCCCGATCGTCGACACGTGGTGGCAGACGGAAACCGGCGGCCACCTGATCACGCCGCTGCCGGGCGTGACGCCGCTCGTGCCGGGGTCGTGCACGCTGCCGCTGCCCGGCATCATGGCGGCGATCGTCGACGAAACGGGCCACGACGTGCCGAACGGGCAGGGCGGCATGCTCGTAATCAAGCGACCCTGGCCGGCGATGATCCGTACGATCTGGGGCGATCCCGAGCGCTATCGCAAATCGTATTACCCCGACGAACTCGGCGGCCGGCTCTATCTTGCCGGCGACGGCTCGATCCGCGACGCGACCACCGGCTACTTCACGATCATGGGCCGCATCGACGACGTATTGAACGTGTCGGGCCATCGACTCGGAACGATGGAGATCGAATCGGCGCTCGTTGCAAACCCCATCGTCGCAGAAGCGGCGGTCGTCGGACGTCCGGACGACATGACCGGCGAAGCGGTTTGCGCATTCGTCGTGCTGAAGCGCACGCGACCGGAAGGCGGAGAAGCGACCGACATTGCGAAGCAATTGCGGGACTGGGTCGGAAAGGAGATTGGCCCGATCGCCAAACCTCGCGACATCCGCTTCGGCGACAACCTGCCAAAAACGCGCTCGGGCAAGATCATGCGCAGATTACTGCGCTCGATTGCCAAGGGCGAGGAAATCACGCAGGACGTATCGACGCTCGAGAATCCGGCGATCCTCGATCAGCTCAAGCAGTCGCTGTAGGCGACTCCGGAGGGCGTGCATCGGCGCAACCGGTCTGCGACCCGCTGGCGCCAAGCTTCTGATCCACGAGGTGCTTCGCACTGTCCGCCGAGCGTTGCGCGCTGGCGATGGCAGCAAGAAGCTGCTCGCGCAGCCGTTCGTCCGCTATCGGCTGGCGCGCAATCAGGCGCATGACGATCTCCAGGTTGCCGCTGATCACCTGCAGGAGATTGTTGAAATCGTGCGCCACTCCACCGGTCATTGGTCCACCCGCTTCCATCTGCGGCGCTTGATGTGGTGGCGGCGAGTTCGGCTCATGCAGCGTTACGCTCGCATCTTTCATGGCAGCGTATCGGCGAACGATGGCCGCTTGCCGAGCTTCTCGGCGAGCCGCGTGAGATTCGGATAGCTCGCGCGCCAGTCGAAGTCGGCGTGACGCAAGTCGAGGTAACCGAGCGCACAGCCGCAGGCGATGTCGGCAAGCGTATAGCTTTCGCCGTGACACCACGGGCGGTCGCCGAGTTCACGCGCGAGCTCGGCGACGCCTTCGGTAATCTTGCGGCGCTGCCGCTCGATCCATTCGTCGCTTTGCAGGTTCGCCGGCCGGCGTCGCTCGATGACGATCGCCGCAGCGGCGTCGCAGATCCCGTCGGCGAGCGCCTCCCATTTCTTGACGGCGATGCGTTGTCGCGCGGGTTCCGGAATGAGCCTCGACACCGGACTCACGAGGTCGATGTATTCGACGATGACGCGCGAGTCGTAGAGATGCGTGCCGTCGTCCAGGATCAGCACGGGAAGCTTGCCCAGCGGATTGTAGTCATGCACCGGGTTGCCCGCGTCCCAGGCCGATGCAGCGATCATATGGCATTCGATCTTCTTTTCGGCGAGCGCGATGCGCACCTTGCGAGCGAACGGGCTCGTGGTCGAGGCGATCAGCTTGAGCACGAAAAGACGAGGCGGGAGAGGCGGAAACTGCGAATGGCCAGTATAGCATCGCGTGCTAGACTCGATCGCCGGTTGCGCCCATGAAAGACGCCGAAATCGCTCAGCTCACGGCGCTGTCGCCCCTCGATGGCCGCTACGCGAGCAAGGCGGATGCGCTGCGCGAACAGTTCAGCGAGTTCGCGCTGATTCGGCAGCGCGTGCGCGTCGAGATCGCATGGCTTTGCGCGCTCGCCGACGAGCCGACGATCGTCGAAGTACCGGCGTTCACAAATGCGGTCAAGGAGACGCTCGCGCGCATCGGTGCGTCCTTTTCCGTTGACGACGCCGCGCGCGTCAAGACGATCGAGCGGACGACGAACCACGACGTCAAAGCCGTCGAATACTGGCTGAAGGAGCGGTTCCGCGAGGACGCCGAGCTCGCCCGCGTCGCCGAGTTCGTGCACTTCGCGTGCACGTCCGAGGACATCAACAACGTCGCGTATGCCATCGCGCTCTACGAGGCGAGGGCGCAGGTGCTGTTGCCGGTGCTGAAGGCGATTGCCGACGACCTGCGTGGGCTCGCGCACGCATACGCCGATTTGCCGATGCTTGCGCGAACGCATGGTCAGCCGGCCACGCCGACAACGCTAGGCAAGGAATTCGGCAACGTATTCGCGCGACTCGAGCGGCAGATCGCCACGCTGGCACGCTTGCCGATCAAGGCCAAGATGAACGGCGCCGTCGGCAATTACAATGCGCACGCGATTGCGTATCCCGACGTCGACTGGGAGCGCATCGCGGCCAAGACGGTGGCGTCCCTCGGGTTGGAATTCAGTCCGTATACGACGCAGATCGAGCCGCACGACGGGATCGCCGAATACTGCGACGCGCTTGCACGCGCGAACACGATCCTGATCGATCTGGATCGCGACGTCTGGGGTTATGTTTCGCTCGGCTATTTCCGTCAGAAGATCCGCGAAGGCGAAGTCGGCTCGTCGACGATGCCGCACAAGGTCAATCCGATCGATTTCGAGAACAGCGAAGGCAACCTGGGATTCGCCAACGCCCTGTTGCGACATTTGTCGGAAAAGCTGCCCATCTCGCGCTGGCAGCGCGATCTTTCCGATTCAACCGTGCTGCGCAACCTGGGCGTTGCGATCGGCCACGCGTTGCTCGGCTGGACCGCATTGCGGCAGGGGCTCGCCAAACTCGACGTCGACACGACGCGCATTACCGCGGACCTCGACGCCAACTGGGAAGTGCTTGCCGAGGCAATCCAGACGGTAATGCGGCGCTATGGCTTGCCGGAGGCGTACGAACAATTGAAGGCGTTGACCCGCGGCAAAACCGGCATGACTGCGGAGGCGCTGCGCACGTTCATCGCCGGGCTTGCGTTGCCCGACGACGCCAAGGCGCGGCTGATGGCGCTGACGCCCGCCACCTACGTCGGGATCGCCGGCATCCTCGCCAAGCGCCTCTGATCAAGGACGGCTCGACTCGCGGTCCGCTACCACCTTGGCCGCCACGCGCGCGGCCCTCTGTGCGCGCCGCTCCTTCACGAATGTCGACACGGCCGGGATCAGCGACACGACGACGATGGCCACGACGATCAACGACAGATTGTCCTTGACCCACGGAATATTGCCGAACAGATAGCCCGCGTACACGAGCACGCTGATCCACAGGCATCCGCCGATGATGTTGTACGAGAGGAACCGTCGGTACGACATGCCCGCGACGCCCGCGAGAAAGGGGGCGAACGTGCGGATGATCGGCACGAAACGGCCGATGATGATCGTCACGCCGCCGTAGCGGTCGTAAAACGCCTGCGTACGCCGCAGGTATTCCTGCCTGAACCAGCGTGAATCCGGGCGCTGGAACGCCTTGGGCCCGATGTAATGGCCGACCGCGTAATTGACCGAGTCACCAAGCACGGCGGCAACGATCAGCACGACGACGAGCACGTGAACGTTCAGGTTGGCGACTGCGACCACGGTGCCGGCGATGAACAGGATCGAATCGCCGGGAAGGAACGGGCAGACGACGAGTCCCGTCTCGGCGAAGATCACGGCGAAGAGAATCGCGTAGACCCACGGTCCGTACTGCGCAGCCAGCGAAGCGACCGTCTCGTCGAGCGCAAGCAGCGAATACACGAGCGTCGTCAGCATCGTCACATTCCCGCCCACAGCATCGCCTGCCGCCGGACGACGTCGGTAAGCGTGCCGGTTTCAGCGAACGCATTGCGCAGCCATGCGGCATGATTGCCTTGCTCGAGCGTCGCGCGCAGTGCGGAGAATGCTTCGTCCGAGCCGAGCGCACGCGCGTGCGGCGCGAGCTGGTCGAGCACCTGCCGCAGGTCCTCGCCGACACTGCGCGTACGGCCGGTGGCGGCATCGACCAGCGTGCCGGCAAAGCCGTGACGACACGCCTGGAAGCGGTTGTGGCTGTGCGCGAGATACAAGTCGGGCACGATTTCAATCGGCCGCGCTTCCCACAACCAGCGCGCGAGCGCCTGCGCGAACGCGGCGATCTGCGCGGCGCGATCGACCGTCAGTGGCGTGTCGCAAACGCGAATCTCGACGGTGCCATACTCGGGCTTCGGACGGATGTCCCAGTAGAAGTCCTTCATGCTGGCAATGATGCCGAGTCCCAGCATGCGCTCGTAGTAACGGTTGAATTCGTCCCATGAGCGCACGAGCGGCATCGTGCCGGACAGCGGAAAGGCGTTGACGATCGAGAGTCGCGACGAATCGAACGCCGTGTCGACGCCCTGGTAGAACGGGCTCGATGCGGCGAGCGCGATGAAGTGCGGCAGATAGGGAATCAGCGCGTGGTTCAGATAGATCGCGTCCTCGGCACTCGCACAGCCGATGTGCACATGCTGGCCGAACACGGTGAATTGCTTCGCGAGAAAGCCGTATTTCTCCGAAACCGACAGGAAGCGCTCGGTCGGATAGAT
>JAICVH010000492.1 GCA_025935435.1 Burkholderiales bacterium | reverse complement strand
GCCAGATCGCTTGGCGTCATGACACCGGCGCGCCGGTGCGCATTTGCGTACTCGTCCCTGCGCGCGGAACCGTTGTGACGGCGTCGATCAATTCGATCCAGTGGCGTATCGGCACGTCGGTCCCGGACTGCAGATGCGTCATGCAACCGATGTTCGCCGTCGCGATCATCGAAGGACGATGCGCGGTCAGTGCGCCGAGTTTGTTGGCTTTCAGCTGCCCGGCGAGTTCGGGCTGGAGAATCGAATACGTGCCGGCCGAGCCGCAGCACAAATGCGCATCGGCGACGGGCAGCAGCGTGTAGCCGGCATCGCACAGCACCCGCTCGACCTCGCCACGAATCCGAAATCCATGCTGCAGCGTGCACGGCGGATGAAACGCGAGCGTCGCGTTCGCGTGGCTCCTGTCGATGAGCGGCACGAGCCGATGCCATTCCGCGCCGACGATCTCGATCGGATCCCTGACCAGCGCGGCAATGCGCGATGCCTTGGCGGCGTATGCGGGATCGCCTTCCAACACGTGACCGTAATCGCGCAGCATCACGCCACAGCCGCTCGCCGTCATGACGATCGCCTCGGCGCCGCGATCAACGTGCGGCCACCAGGCGTCGATATTGCGGCGCGCGAGCGCCCGCGCCTCGTCGTGCTCCGACAGGTGGTACGACAGCGCGCCACAGCAGCCAGCCCCATCGACGGCGATCGCGGAAATGCCTGCGCGATCGAACACGCGCGCCGTCGCGGCGTCGATGTTCGGCGCGAGCGATGGCTGGACGCAACCCCGCATGACGAGGACGCGCCGCGGATGACGCGGCACCGGCCAATCACCGGCCCCACGCGCGACCGGGATCGACGCGGTAAGCGCACGTGGCAGGAACGGCCTTGCGAGCCGTCCAAGCGCCACCGCGGTACCGAACAGCGACCGCGACATCAGCCCGCGCCGCAACGCCGCTCGCCGCGCAGCGTCGACCGGTGCACGGCCGACGCGATCATCGACGAACTTGCGCCCGATATCGACGAGGCGGCCGTAGCGAACGCCCGAGGGACACGTCGTTTCGCAACTGCGACAGGTCAGACAGCGATCGAGATGAAGCTGCGTGCTCGCGCTGACCTCACCGCCTTCGAGTGCCTGCTTGATCAGGTAGATGCGTCCGCGCGGGCCGTCCAGTTCGTCACCGAGCAACTGATACGTCGGGCACGTCGCCGTGCAGAAGCCGCAATGGACGCAGGCACGCAGGATTGAATCGGCTTCGCGTCCTTCGGGAGTTTCGAGGAGCGCCGGCAGCAGGCGGGTTTCCATCAGGGCCCTAATAGGCGAGCGACATGCGGCCGCGGTTCAGGACCTGGTGCGGATCGAATACCTGCTTCAGTCGATGGTGCAGCGTGCCGATCGCTTCGGGCAGCGGCTGGAATACGCCCGACCGCTTGTCGCTACCCCTGAACAACGTGGCGTGACCGCCGTGCTGCGAAGCCCACGCGCGGAGCGCCGGCGCGGCGGCCGCACCTGCGACGACCCAGCGCAGCGCACCGCCCCACTCGATCAATTGATCGCCGGGCAAGTTCGTCCACGGTGTCGTCGAAGGCACCGATAGCCGCCATAGCGTTGCCTGACCGGCGAGCGCCGGCGCAAAGAAGTCGAGCGTCTGGTCGCGCAGGCCCTGCCAGAACCGCGCGTCGTCGACCGGCTCGCCGCCGATGACGCTGCTGGCGCTCTCGATCGCCGCCAGCGAACCCGACAGACGGATCCACAATCGACCCGCGCGAAAGCACGTCGCTGAAATCGGCAGCGGTTTGCCACCCCATTCGTTGACGCGCTGCAACGCTTCGACGCCGCTGCAATCCAGCGCACGCGTCGCCTCGGCCTTCGGCTTCGGCAGGCACTTGAGCGAGATTTCGGTCAGTACGCCGAGCGTGCCGAGTGCGCCCGTCATCAGGCGCGACACGTCGAAGCCCGCGACGTTCTTGATCACCTGGCCACCGAACGCCAGCGCTTCGCCGACACCGTCGACAATTCGGACGCCAAGCACGAAGTCGCGCGCGGCACCGGCGTGCGGACGGCGCGGGCCGGAGAAACCGGTCGCGATGATGCCGCCGATCGTCGCGCCGGCGCCGTGCCGCGGTGGCTCGAACGCGAGCATCTGCCCCTGCCCGTCGAGTTCGCGCTCGAGTTCGACAAGCGGCGTGCCCGCCCGCGCGGTGACGACGAGTTCCGCCGGTGCATACGCGACGATGCCGCGCAGGTCGCGAACGTCGAGCGGATCACCGGCCAGCGACTCGCCGTAGAAATCCTTGGTGCCGCCGGCGTGAATGCGCAGCGGCGCACGGTCGGCTGCGGCGGCCCGGATGCGTTCCTGCAGTCGCGCGAGAGCGGAATCCTCCACGTGTTCCGGGCGCCTACACGGCCGCGATCTTGTCGCGGTACAGATTGCGCGGCTCGTCCGCATCGACGATCGCCGTTTCGGCGAGCGCGGCACGCTCCCACTCGCGCACGAACGGATGACCGAGCAGCGCTTCGACATACGCTTGCGCCAGGCCCTGCGTCTTCACATCATAGGTTCGGAAGCGGAACGCCATCGGCGCATAAAAACAGTCGGCGATCGAAAAACGTCCGCAGAGGAATGCGCCGCCGCCGCCGAAGCGCCGCCGCGATTCGTCGAAAATGCGCACGACGCGCGCGATGTCTGCTTCGAGCGCTTCCGACCAGGGCCGTACGTCGACGCGCTCGCGGATGCACATCGTCATCTGGTTACGCAATGCGGAAAATCCGGAATGCATTTCGGCGCTGATCGATCGTGCCCACGCCCGCGCAGCATCATCGGCCGGCCACATGTCGGGATGCCTTTCAGCGAGGTGCCCGGCGATTGCCATCGAGTCCCACACGATGACGTCACCTT
>JAICVH010000756.1 GCA_025935435.1 Burkholderiales bacterium | reverse complement strand
GCGAGGATGAACATGATCATGCACGACACGCGCGTCGCGCCCATCAGGCTGTCGACGAAGGAACGACGGTCGAGCGAGCCGCCGCTCCACGCCAGGATCAGCGACCCGAGGACGCCGTAGGCGGCGCATTCCGTTGCGGTCGCCCAGCCGGTGACCAGCACGATTACGATGAAGATGATCAGCGCGGTGCACGGAATGAGCTGTCCCGAGCGCCGGATTTTCTCGGCGAACGTCGTCGGCGGATCGGGTGGGGGCTGCAGTTTCGGATTGCGCCATGCCCACCAGGCGATGTAGCCGGAGAACAGCAGCATCAGCAGGAAACCCGGCAGGAATCCGGCGAGAAAGATGCGGATGATCGACGCGTCGGCCGCGACGGCATAGACGACCATCGTGATCGACGGCGGGATGAGGATGCCGAGCGTGCCGGCGGTCGCGAGCGAGCCGAGTGCGACGCGCTCATCGTAGCCGCGCCTCAGGAGCTCGGGCAGCGCGACTTTCGAAATCGTCGCACAGGTCGCCGCGGATGAGCCCGACACCGAGCCGAAGATTCCGCAACCGAGGATCGTCGTGTGCATCAGGCGGCCAGGGACGCGGTTCAACCAAGGCGACAGGCCGGTGAACATCTGCTCGGATAGCCGCGTGCGGAACAGGATCTCGCCCATCCAGATGAACAGCGGCAGCGCGGCGAGCTCCCACGACGCGTTGGCGTTCCAGAACGCGGTGAACAGGTTCTTCGCGGTGATCCCGGTCGTCAGTGTGGTGAACCAGATCATCCCGACGCCGCCCACGATCGCGAGCGTCATTCCAATCCACACGCCGGCGGTGAGCAGCACGAACATCAGCGCGAGCAAAACCGCACCGATCTCGACCAGCGTCACATGTCCTCGCTGAAGTCGCCGCGAGCGTGCCGCTCCTCGATCGCGGCTTCATAGACCGGCCGTTCACCGCGCAGCACGACGACGAGCTGCTCCGCGACGGCCAGCAAAAGCAATAGCGCGCCGACGACGAAGCTCGTCTGCGGAATCCACAACGGGATCGCGATCAGGCCGTTCGCCATGTCGTGGAAGTCCCAGCTTTCGTAGACGAACTGGCACGCGGCCCACGCGAAGTACGCCACGAACAGCGTCGCGATGGAAAGCGAGACGATCTCGAGCGCGCGCCGGCGCGCGCGGCTCATGCGCTCGAGCAGGAGCGTGACGCGCACGAAATCGCCGCGGCGGAACGTGTGCGCCATCGCGAGAAAACCGGCGGCCGCGCAGCACCACGCGACGATATCGTCGGACCCGCCGGTTCGCAGGCCCATCAGGCGCATCGCGGAGCCGCCGATCATCACGACGAACACGGCAAGCACGAATAGCGCCGCAAGCCACGCGGCGGCGTCGTAGAGACGGTCCAGGAGGCGGCGGATCCTCACGTCAGGACGCGTATCCCACGGGATCCGCCGCAGCAGGCGGGAGCGCTACTGGAGCGCGCGGTACTGGTCGATGACCTTCTTGCCGTCGGCGCCGGATTTGCGGACCCATTCCGCGAGCATCACGTTGCCGACCCGGCGCATGTCGGCGGTCAGCTGTTCGCTCG
>JAICVH010000441.1 GCA_025935435.1 Burkholderiales bacterium | reverse complement strand
TGCGAGTTCCCGGACGCGGCGTTCTATCTGTGGGCGGCGACCCCGGGTGATGACGTGGCGTTTGCACGCCGACTGTACATGGAGGAAAACGTGGCGGTGCTGCCTGGGACTTACCTTGCGCGTCACGCGCATGGTCGAAATCCCGGCACCGGCCGCATCCGGATCGCGCTGGTCGCGTCGTTCGAGACCTGTTCCGATGCGATCGACCGGATCATCGCCTGTGTGCGGCGCAGTTAGCCGTGTCTCGCACGCGCTTGTCGCCCCGCCGCCTCGGCTGCGGCATTTCGGATCGGCAGAGCGGCGTCCGTCCCCGAATGGCGCAACTCGTCCCGCTGGCGGGCGCTTTGTCGGGCAAGCGCGTAACGTGTGCATGAATGCCTAGAATGCCGGCCATGCCTTCATCGCCTTCGCCGCGCCGTGCGCATCCGCTCATCGCCGGTTTCCGCTCCAACGCGTACACGCTGCTCCTGATCGCGGCGATCAACACGGGCATTGCGCTCGTGTTGTGGATCGACGACACGCGGCCGTTCTGGCACCCGTTCGTGACCGTGCAGCTGTACGGTTTCGCGATTGCCTATTGCGTCAATGTTGCCGCACCCTGGGATCACCCGACGCCGCTGCGCCGGCTGGTCGTCGCGTCGATTGCCGGTTCGCTCATCGGCGTCGTGCTGGTGATCGTGCTCAAGGGCTATCCGCTCGCCCACGTGCGCGAGCGATGGATGTTCTTCCTGTACAACGTTTTTGCCGCGTTCGGCAACGGGCTGTTGATCAGCCTCATCTTTTACGTGAAGCGACGCGAGGCGCGTGCGGCGGCCGCGCTGCACCAGGCCGAGGCCGAGCGGCATCTGCTGTCGAAGCAGGCGATCGAGGCGGAGCTCAAGCTGCTGCAGGCGCAGGTCGAGCCGCATTTCCTGTTCAATACACTGGCATCGGTCCAGTATCTGATCGATACCGATCCGAAGCAGGCCAACGTGCTGCTCGGGCACCTTATCGGGTATCTGCGCGCAGCGCTTCCGCAGCTCCGCGCGAGTTCATCGACGCTCGGGCGCGAAATTGCACTCGCCGAAGCGTATCTCAACATCCTGCGCATGCGCATCGGACCGCGGCTGACGTTCGCGATCGACATGCCTAACGAACTGCGCGAGCATCCGTTTCCGCCGAACCTGCTGATCTCGCTCGTCGAAAACGCGATCAAACATGGCGTGGAGCCGTCGGCCGACGGCGGCTCGGTGAAGCTCGCCGCGCGGCACACCGGCGATTCGATCACGGTGACCGTGACCGACACCGGGCGCGGCAGCACGGGCGATCATCGGACCGACGGGCAAGGCGTCGGCCTTACCAACGTTCGCGAACGGCTGGCAGCGCTCTATGGTGGCCGCGGCCGGTTCCTTCTCGAACCCGCGCTGCCGCGCGGCATGCGCGCGACGCTATCACTGCCCTATGAAGAGACGGTGACCGCCTGACGATGCCGACCGCACTGATCGCCGAAGACGAGCCGATGTTGCGCGCGCAACTGAAGGCGAGACTCGCTGAAGCGTGGCCCGAGCTTTCGATCATCGCCGAGGCTGAAAACGGCGAGCAGGCGATCGCGTGCGTTGAGGAGCGCGCGCCCGACATCGCCTTTCTCGACATTCGCATGCCGCTCGTTTCGGGTATCGACGTTGCGCGTGCCATTGCCGGCCGCTGCCACGTCGTGTTCGTCACCGCATACGACGAATACGCGGTCGCCGCGTTCGACGAGGGCGCGATCGACTACGTGTTGAAACCGGTTGCCCCCGAGCGCATCGGCAAGGTTGCGGCGCGCCTCAAGGCGCGGCTCGGCACCGCGCCGCTCGACCTGACCGCGCTCATCGCAAGGCTCGCCCAGCGCGACGACGGCGCGGGGCCGCTCAAGTGGATCCGCGCTTCGCTCGGCAATGCGATGCAGGTGATTGCCGTCAACGACGTCGTCTATTTCCAGGCCGAGGACAAGTACACGAAGGTGGTGACGCAAGAGTCCGAGGCGTTGATCAAGAAACCGATCAAGGAACTGTTCGACGAGCTCGACCAGGAAGTGTTCTGGCAAATCCATCGCGCGACGATCGTCAACCTTCACGCGATCGCCCGCATCGAGCGCGACTGGCGCGACCAGCCGGTCATCACGCTCAAGTCACGACCCGAGAAGTTGACCGTCTCCCGCACGTTCGCACATCGCTTCAAGGCGATGTAGCTTCTGCCGGACGACGTATTGCTCGGACTTCGTGAAGTCGAGCGCTTCGCGCGTGTAGAATTCGCTCCTTTTCGGACGTTGCATGAACGTTTTGCAGCAGACGATCGACGCTGCGTGGGAGCGGCGCAGCGAGCTTTCGCCGGCGAGCGCGCCTGCTGAAGTGCGCGATGCGGTCGCGCAGGTCATCGCCGCGCTCGATCGCGGTGAATTGCGGGTGGCCACCAAGGAGGCCGCTGGCTGGACGACGCACCAGTGGATCAAGAAGGCGGTCCTGCTGTCGTTTCGTCTGGCCGAAAACGCGCCGATCGGCATTGCCGGTCCGCAGGCGCCGTTCCGCTTCTACGACAAGGTGCCGACGAAGTTTGCCGCTTTCGACGAAGCGGCATTCGCCGGCGCCGGCGTGCGCGTCGTTCCGCCCGCGGTCGCCCGGCGCGGCGCCTACATCGGTCGCAACGTCGTCCTGATGCCGTCGTACGTCAACATCGGCGCTTACGTCGGCGACGGAACGATGGTCGATACCTGGGCGACCGTCGGGTCCTGTGCGCAGATCGGCCGTAACGTGCACTTGTCGGGCGGCGTCGGCATCGGCGGCGTCCTTGAACCGCTGCAGGCGAACCCCACCATCATCGAAGACAACTGTTTCATCGGCGCACGCTCCGAGGTCGTCGAGGGGGTCGTCGTCGAGGAGAATTCGGTGCTGGGCATGGGCGTCTTCATCGGGCAGAGCACGAAAATCTACGATCGCGCGCGAGGCCGCGTGTCGTATGGCCGCGTCCCGGCCGGCTCGGTCGTCGTTGCCGGCAGCCTCCCTGCCGTCGACGGCAGCCACAGCCTGTACTGCGCCGTGATCGTGAAGGCGGTCGACGCGAAAACGCGCGCCAAGACGAGCATCAACGAACTGCTGCGCGAATGACGCCAGGAAGCGAACGGTAACGATGGCCGTCGAGCTCAAGTCGGACGCGGAGATCGCGGGGATGCGCGAGGCCGGGCGGCTCGCGTCTGAACTGCTCGATCA
>JAICVH010000553.1 GCA_025935435.1 Burkholderiales bacterium | reverse complement strand
GCTACTGAAACTCGGTGCGGTTGTCGGCGTGAAAGGCACCGTCAAGAATGATGGAACTCTTCAGTCTGTCGGCATTACTTGCGCCCTCTGCCACTCGACGGTGGACAACTCGTTTGCGCCCGGCATCGGCCGCCGTCTCGATGGCTGGGTCAATCGCGACCTTAACGTTGGCGCGATTGCGGCGCTGAGTCCCAACCTCCAGCCGGTCGCTGACCTGCTCGGCGTGGACCAGGCGACTGTGCGAACAGTCTTGCAGAGTTGGGGACCCGGAAAGTTCGACGCGGAGTTGTTTCTCGACGGCAAGGCTTTTCGGCCTGACGGCAAATCGGCGGCAACACTCATCCCGCCGGCCTTCGGCCTCGCGGGCGTCAACCTTCACACCTGGACCGGATGGGGTTCGGTGACGCACTGGAATGCGTTCGTGGCCAACCTCGAGATGCATGGGCAGGGAACGTTCTACGATCCGCGTTTGAACGACGCGACCAAATTTCCGATCGCCGCGCGCGCAGGTTTCGGCAATGTGCGTAGTAACCCTGACTTGATCACGGCAAAGCTCCCGGCGCTTCAGTTCTATCAACTCGCGATACCGGCGCCCGCGCCCCCGGCTGGAAGTTTCGACCCTGCAGCGGCAGCACGCGGTGAGATCGTGTTCAAAAGCCAGGCGAAGTGCTCGACCTGTCACGTGCCGCCGATCTTCACCGAGCCCGGATGGAATATGCATACCGCCGCGGAGATCGGCATCGACGATTTCCAGGCCAAGCGTTCGCCTGACGAGCGTTACAGAACGGCCCCGCTCAAGGGTCTCTGGACGCACCAGAAGGGCGGCTTCTATCACGACGGGCGGTTCGCGACACTGCGCGACGTGATCGAGCACTACAACAGCTTCCTGGGCACAAACCTGAGCGAGCAACAGAAGGCCGACCTCGTCGAGTATCTGAAGTCGCTTTAGTTTTCATACTTCTGTCAGCTAACTGACACTGGACGCAGTTAGCTGACAGAACGTCCGGCGTCTCTTCCCACACAATGACAACGCCGGAGCGTGGTGTTCGGACAAGATCAACTGCGAAAGCAGTCAATCAAAGCGAGAGACCAAATGACACTCAGATTAATCCACTCCAGCAACATAAACCGGCCGAAGACGATCGAGCGCGTTGCCGACGCGCGTCTACCGACGGAGACAGGCGAGTTTCGCATCATCGGCTTCCGCTCCATCGTCTCGGCGGAAGAGTTCGTCGTACTCGTCAAGGGCGAGTTGCGCCCTGACCGTCCGAGCCCGGTCCGCATCCACTCGCAGTGCATGACGGGCGACGTTTTTGGCTCGGTCAAGTGCGATTGCGGGCGGCAACTCGACGCGGCCATGAAGCTCATCGAGGGTGAGGGACACGGCGCCATCGTCTATCAACAGCAGGAGGGGCGCGGCATCGGCATCATCAACAAGATTCGCGCCTACGCCTTGCAGGATGAAGGCGCGGACACGATCGAGGCCAACGAAAGGCTCGGTTTCGAAGCGGACCTACGGCGTTATGAGCAGTGCGCTGAAATTCTGGTTGAACTCGGATTGCGCGCGGTGCGTGCGATATCGGACAACCCCGCGAAGCTCCGCGCGCTCCGGCAGGCCGGACTCGAAGTCGTCGACCGTGTGCAACTTGAAGTTGAGCCGCACGATCTCTTTGCCGGCTACCTCAAAACGAAGAAGGAGAAGATGGGCCACCTCGTCAGCGTGGCCTGACAAAGATATGGGTTCCCAAGAAGTACACCTCGCAAACACCTCCGACCTGCGCGACGGCGAGATGAAAGAAGTTTCGGCAGGCGAAACGCGCATTTTGCTGGCCCGCGTCGGCGACCGCTTTCATGCCGTCAGCGCCACTTGCCCTCACTACGGTGGTCCACTCGCCGAGGGCGCGCTCTGCGGTACTCGGGTCGTGTGCCCGTGGCACCACGCAGTCTTCAACGTAGTTAACGGCGATTTGGAAGAGCCGCCCGCGCTCGATGCGCTTGTCTGTTACGACGTGCGCGTCGCGGGCGACGCGGTCTTTGTCAGCGTGCCTGAAGGGACACCGGATCGACGCACTGCTGCGATGGTGAAGCGCGATCACATTGCCGACTCGCGACAATTCGTCATCATCGGAGCGGGTGCTGCCGGTTATGCCGCAGCGCAGACACTGCGCGAAGAGGGCTTTCGCGGCGACGTCGTAATGATCACGCGTGAAGACCGCGCGCCCTACGATCGGCCCAATCTCAGCAAGGACTACCTGCACGGCCACGCTGAGCCGGAGTGGATGCCGCTTCGTTCAGAAGAATTCTTTAGCGAGCACGACATCAAGCTCCTTCTCAACAGGGAGGTGACGCGCGTTGACGCGCGCACGAAGACGATAACTTTTGAGAGCGGCGAGACGATGGACTACGACGCGCTGCTGGTCGCCACCGGCGGCGCGCCGATCCGCCTCAACATCCCCGGTTCAGATCTAAAGAACATTTGCATGCTGCGTAGCTTCGCAGACGCCGACTCGATCATCGAGACCGCTAAGCGTTCGCGCCGTGCTGTGGTAGTTGGTGCGAGCTTCATCGCGATGGAGGCT
>JAICVH010000265.1 GCA_025935435.1 Burkholderiales bacterium | reverse complement strand
GCTACATGGCCAAGGACAAGGGCCGCAATCGCGTGCAGGTGTACAGCCCCGAGAGCGACGAAGTCACGCTGCGCAAGGGCGAAATGGAGTGGGTCAATCGCATCCACCGCGCGCTTGCGGAGAATCGCTTCTGCCTGTACGCGCAACCGGTGCGCGCGACGGTCGGAGGCGATGCGACGCCCGCCTACACCGAGCTGCTGCTGCGCCTGCGCGATGACGACGGCGGATTGGTGCCGCCAACCGCATTCATTCCGGCAGCCGAGCGATATCACCTGATGCCCGCGATCGATCGCTGGGTGATCAACACAGCCTTCGGCCAGCTCGCGCGCCAGCTCGAGGACGGCGACGAAGCGCAGACCGGCGTCTGCGCGATCAACGTGTCAGGCGCCTCGCTCGGCGACGACGATTTCCTCGATTTCGTGCAGGCGCAGTTCGTCGTGCATCGAATACCGCACGCGCTGATCTGTTTCGAGATCACCGAGACGACGGCCGTCGCATCGCTGACCAAGGCGACGCAGTTCATGAGCGCGTTGCGCGGACTTGGCTGCCGGTTCGCGCTCGACGATTTCGGCGTCGGCGTGTCTTCGTTCACGTACCTGAAGCATCTGCCGGTCGATTACGTGAAGATCGACGGCAGTTTCGTCAAGGACATGCTCGACGATCCGGTCAACCATGCGATGGTCGAGGCGATTCACCGGATCGGGCACATCATGGGCAAGCAGACGATCGCCGAATCGGTCGAGCGCCGTGAGACGCTGAAGGCGTTGCGCGCGATCGGCGTCGACTACGCGCAAGGCTTCGGCATTGCGGCGCCGGCGCCTTTCGGCCCGCTGCGCCTGTTGCGTCGGGCAAGCCGCCGCGCGGCCGCCGACGCGGCCTAGCCGAACGTCACCACCGACCGGATCGACTCGCCGCGGTGCATCAGGTCGAACGCGTCGTTGATGCGCTCGAGCGGCATCACGTGCGTGATCAGATTGTCGATGTCGATCCGCCCGTCCATGTACCAGTCGACGATCTTCGGCACGTCCGTGCGGCCACGGGCGCCACCGAACGCGGTGCCCTTCCATACGCGGCCGGTGACGAGCTGGAACGGACGGGTGCGGATTTCCTGCCCGGCGCCGGCCACACCGATGATGACGGCCACACCCCAGCCGCGATGGCAGCACTCGAGGGCTTGCCGCATCACGTCGACGTTGCCAATGCATTCGAAGCTGTAATCGGCGCCGCCGCCCGTCAGCTCGACGAGGTGGGCAACCAGGTCTCCTGCGACGTCGCGCGGATTGACGAAGTCGGTCATGCCGAACTGGCGCGCAAGCGTCGCGCGCGCGGCGTTCACGTCGACGCCGATGATTCGATTGGCACCGACCATGCGGGCACCCTGGACGACGTTCAGGCCGATGCCGCCGAGGCCGAAAACGACGACGTTGGCGCCGGGCTCGACCTTCGCGGTGTTGATGACGGCCCCGATGCCGGTCGTCACGCCGCAGCCGATGTAGCAGACCTTGTCGAACGGTGCGTCGTCACGAATCCGTGCAACGGCGATCTCGGGCAACACGGTAAAGTTCGCGAAGGTCGAGCAGCCCATGTAGTGATGCAGCATGCGCCCGTCGAGCGAGAAGCGGCTCGTGCCATCCGGCATGAGGCCTCGACCCTGGGTGGCGCGGATCGCGGTGCACAGGTTGGTCTTGCGCGACAGGCACGCCTTGCACGCGCGGCACTCGGGCGTGTACAGCGGAATGACGTGGTCGCCCGCGCGGACGCTGGTGACGCCCGCGCCGACGTCGACGACGACACCCGCGCCCTCGTGACCCAGGATCGCCGGAAAGAGTCCCTCCGGATCGGCGCCCGAGCGTGTGAATTCGTCCGTATGACACACGCCGGTAGCCTTGATTTCCACCAGCACCTCGCCGGCGCGCGGCCCCTCGAGGTCGACCGTTTCGATGCGAAGCGGCGCGCCCGCCTCGAGCGCGACGGCGGCGCGAACTTTCATTGCGGCCTCCTGGGTGCGGCAGTGTCGAACGCCATCGCGGCCGCTTGCGGCCTCGGCCGACGAACCGATATACGGTACTTATGGTGCCTATTCAAACAATCAATTTGAATTATCACGTGGGAACCCCGATCATCAGTTCGTGACCCCAACGACACCAGGAGTACAGGCAATGGCTCAACCTTTCGTATCGCGCGAAGGCAAGCGCGTCCCCGACGTCGCGTTCCGCATCCGCCGCAACGGCGACTGGGCGACGCTCACGTCGAACGACATCTTCGCGGGCAGGAACGTCGTCGTATTCTCGCTGCCCGGCGCTTTCACTCCCACCTGCTCGTCCACGCACCTCCCCCGCTACAACGAACTGGCGCCGGTGTTCAACGCGCAAGGCATCGACGCGATCGTCTGCGTCTCGGTCAACGACCCGTTCGTCATGGAGGAATGGGGCAAGGACCAGGAAGCGACGAACGTCGTGCTGCTGCCGGATGGCAACGGTGAATTCACCGAGCGAATGGGCATGCTCGTCGACAAATCCGAGCTCAATTTCGGCAAGCGCTCGTGGCGCTATTCGATGCTGGTACGCGACGGGACGATCGAAAAAATGTTCATCGAGCCGGACAAGCCCGGCGACCCGTTCGAGGTCTCCGACGCCGACACGATGCTTCACTATATCAATCCGAAGGCGCGCAAGCCCGACCAGGTCGCGATCCTGACGCGCGAGGGGTGCTCGTTCTGCGCCAAGGCGAAGGCACGCCTGGCTGACGCCGGCATCGACTACGCCGAGGTCCCGCTGCCGCACACGATCCGCACCAAGGCCGTCGGCGCAATCGCGGGCGCGACCACCGTGCCGCAGATCTTCGTGAACGGTCGACTGATCGGCGGCGCAGCCGAACTCGAGGCGTACCTGCGCAAAGCCGCGTAAGCTTGACCCGCACCGGCCGACGCCCGCGTACCGGGCGTCGGATGCGGAGCGTCTTTTCCGGGGAACAGGATGGCAACGGTTGAAACCGACGTCGCAGTGATCGGGGCGGGTACCGCGGGCCTCGCCGCGTATCGCGCGGCGAAGGCGGCCGGGCGTACGGCGTTGCTGATCGAAGGCGGCGTGCATGGCACCACGTGCGCACGCATCGGTTGCATGCCGAGCAAGCTCCTGATTGCACCCGCCGAAGCGGCGCATGCCGTCGAGCGCTTTCCGGCGTTCGGTCTCAGCGGCAGCGTTGCCGTCGACGGCAAGGCGGTGATGGCGCGGGTGCGCCGTGAGCGCGACCGGTTCGTTGGCTTCGTCACGCACGGCGTCGACACGATGCCCGCCGCCGACAAGTTGGCAGGTTACGCGCGTTTCACGAGCGACACGACGCTCGCGGTCGGCGATACGAACGTCGAAGCGGGAGCGATCGTCATTGCGACGGGCTCGTCGCCGGCGTACCCATCGGCGTGGAACGAACTCGGCGACCGGCTCGTCACCAACGAATCGATCTTCGAGTGGACGGACCTGCCTGAAAGCGTCGCCGTGTTCGGTCCAGGCGTCATCGGACTCGAACTCGGGCAGGCGCTGCATCGCCTGGGCGTGCGCGTCAAGATATTCGGCCGCGGCGGCGGCGTCGGGCCGTTGTCCGATCCGGAAGTGATCGCCGAGGCACGCCGCGTGTTCTCCGCCGAGTTCTACCTCGATACCGATGCCCATGCCACGGTGCCGCGGCGCGACCCGGCGGGCGTCAGCGTGCATTACCGCGCGCAGGACGGCGAGATGCGAACCGAGCACTTCGACTATCTGCTCGCCGCGACCGGCCGTTCGCCCAATGTCGAGGGACTCGGACTCGAGCGCACGTCGCTCGTCCGCGATACGCGCGGCATACCGGTTTACGATCGTGAAACGCTGCAATGCGGCAGCGCGCCGATCTTCATCGCAGGCGATGCGAACAACGACGTGCCGCTGCTGCACGAAGCCGCCGACGAAGGCCGGATCGCGGGCGACAACGCTGCGCGCTTCCCCGGCGTGCATGCGGGGCTGCGCCGTGCACCGCTGTCGATCGTATTCACCGATCCGCAGATCGCGGTCATCGGTGCAGGGTTCCGGGATCTGCGCGACGTCCCGCATGTCACCGGCACCGTATCGTTCGACGATCAGGGACGCGCGCGCGTCATGCAGCGCAACCGGGGGCGGCTGCACGTCTATGCGGAAGTCGGCAGCGGCGCGTTTCTCGGTGCCGAAATGCTTGGCCCGGACGCCGAGCACATCGGCCATTTACTCGCGTGGGCGCGACAGCTCGATCTCACCGTTGCCGAGATGCTCAGGCTGCCGTTCTATCACCCGGTCGTCGAGGAAGGATTGCGCACGGCGTTGCGCGACGCCTACGCGAAGCTGGACGCAGCGTCGCGCGAACGGCGCGCCGCGTGAATTGCCTCAACGCGCGAGCCACCACCACCCCGCGTAAAACGCGCTGACCGCAATAGCGACAAGCGCTGGAATCAGCACCTTGCGCGTACGGAGTGGATGCGGGCGATCGTAAATGCCGACGCTCTTGCGCGAGGGTGCGTTCATCAGCGATTCCAGTCGATGCGGGGTTTCGGCCCCAGGGATAAAAACAGCCGAGCCCCGAAGGAACCCGGCTGCCGTTTTG
>JAICVH010000748.1 GCA_025935435.1 Burkholderiales bacterium | reverse complement strand
CTCGCAACGCGCGCGGAGATCCGTGAGCCGGGCGTGCTCGAGCGGATGTTCGGCGGCATTCGAAATGGAGGGGGCACGGCAGCGCCCTCGATGGGCGGACTGTTCGGCGCGACGCTCCTCAGCAGCATGGCGGGTACGGTGCTCGGCAGCATGGTTGCCCAGCAGTTCTTCAACGCGCATCCCGACGCGCTGCACCGCTTTGGCGAAGGGTCCAATGCCGGTGGCGATATCGGCGGTCATCCGGGCGCCGACAGCCACCAGGTCAGCGACGACGTGTCGTCAGGTGACACCGACGTCGCGGGTCTCGGCGACGACACCGGAATCGATTTCGGCGACACGTTCGACGTTTAGCGAGGCGCCACCAAGCGGCATTTGCGCGGGTTTCGCGGAAATTCCGTCACCCCGACAATCGGGACTTCGGCCGGACGGCCGAGTGCAGGCGCAACGCCCTGGCGTCACGATGGCTCTCGTGTCGGGGAGCAGCGATGTCCGTCGCCATCGTGCACAGTCGGGGCCTTTCCGGCGTTACCGCGCCACGCGTCAGCGTCGAAGTGCACCTGGCTGGTGGCTTGCCCGGCGTCCATGTCGTCGGATTGGCTGAAACGGAGGTTCGCGAAGCGCGCGATCGTGTGCGCGCCGCGCTTCAGCATTCGCAATTCGACTTCCCGGCGCGCAAGGTCACGGTAAGTCTTGCGCCCGCCGACCTGCCGAAGGAGTCGGGGCGCTTCGACTTGCCGATCGCGATCGGCATCCTCGCGGCGACCGGCCAGGTGCCGCAGGAACAGCTTCACGCGTACGAATTCGCCGGTGAGCTCGCGCTGACCGGTGAATTGCGGGCCATTCGCGGGGCGCTGCCGATGGTGCTCTCGGCACGGCACGATGGACGCGCGTTCATCCTTCCTACGGCGAGCGCGGGCGAGGCGTCGCTCGTTCGCGGCGCAACGATTCTTCCCGCAACGACGCTCCTCGCCGTCTGCGCGCATCTCACGGGTGCCGCGCCACTGTCCGTCCTCGAGTCGGAACGCCCGGTTGCGGAGCGACCCAACGACATCGACCTTGCCGATGTTCGAGGGCAGCAGCACGGAAAGCGCGCGCTCGAAATCGCCGCCGCAGGCGCGCATTCGCTGCTGTTGATGGGTCCGCCCGGCACCGGCAAGTCGATGCTCGCGGCGCGGTTGCCGCCGATCCTGCCGCTGATGCGCGAGGATGAGGCGCTCGACGCGGCTGCGATCGCGTCGCTCGCGGGTCAGTTTCGCGTCGACCGTTGGGGCGTCCGCCCGTTTCGGGCACCGCATCACACGGCGAGCGCCGTCGCGCTCGTTGGAGGCGGCCCGCTGCCGCGTCCGGGCGAGATCTCGCTCGCGCATCACGGCGTACTGTTCCTCGACGAGCTGCCGGAGTGGGATCGCCACGTGCTCGAAGTGCTGCGCGAGCCCCTCGAAACCGGCTGCATCCATGTCTCGCGCGCGGCGCGGCAGAGCGTATTTCCCGCGCAGTTCCAGCTCGTCGCCGCGATGAATCCCTGTCCGTGCGGCTGGCTCGGGCACGCGAGCGGCCGCTGCGCCTGCACGCCCGACCAGGTGCGGCGTTATCGGTGGCGTGTGT
>JAICVH010000261.1 GCA_025935435.1 Burkholderiales bacterium | reverse complement strand
GCTTTCACGCGACGTGGGCAGTACGTGCAAAACCGCGTTGGCCGCCGTGGCTACCTATGGCGATCGGATGCGCGTGCCGGTGGAATCGATGCTGCTGCGCCTGCACGAGCAGGGTCGTGATCACGACGCGCCGTACTGCACCTTCCCGCCTCGGTTGAATTATGCGGGGCGGTTCTATTGAGGCCAGCAGCATCGCGGCAGAGAGCATTCGCCTCCGTCTCATAGGCCTCCGACATACGCGCCCGGCCGCGCGAGCGTCGATCGGCTAACAGTTTCGAGCGCGTGCGTCAGTGCGCGCGACGCGATCTCCGCGAACTCGCAACAGCGTGGCCCGCTCCCAGAGGATTATGATTAGGGCGGGATCTTCCTTTCCCTTCGAGGAGTCAACGATGACAGTCGCTCGTATCACCGAGATAAGCAGCATCAGTTCGAAGAGCTTTGAGGACGCGATTATCCAGGGCGTCGCAAGGGCCAATCAGACGTTGAAGAATGTCAAGGGGGCGTGGGTCAAAGACCAGGAAGTGACGATAGATAACGGCAAAGTGACTGGTTACAAAGTCATCCTCAAAGTCACGTTCGTGCTCGAGTGAGCCAGAGGGCGCCGAAGAACGGGGAATAGCAGCGCGTCCTACACCGATATGCGCCATGTGCGGACGGCGCTGAAATGACGGACCTCCAATACTTGGTGGCTAACGCACACTGTTTAACGATTGGAGGTCAATATGACTTGGAAAACGGATCAGATGTCTGAATACGGCCGGGACGCGCTCGCGAGTGGTCAGTCATTTGCAGAGAACGCAAAGAGCACTGCCGAAGACCTGCGAAGCCGCGCTTCCGATGCTCTCGCCAGGGGCGCCGATTGGGCTTCGAAGAAGACCGGTGATCTTGATGCAACGTCGCGGGAACTGGTCGGGTCGATGTCTGAGGCAGCGAGGGCGCGCCCTCTTTTCGCCGTCGGTATCGCCATCGTCGCCGGGTTTCTGCTTTCCCAATTGCTCTCGCGCGATTGATCGCGGGGATTGGGTCGGGCGATTCTCAGCCGTTAAGGAACCATCATGGTTGAACCTGTATCTAGCTCCACCATCGCCAAGGTCGCCAACCAGGCGCGTGCTGCCACCGACCACGTGGCCGAAAAGGCAACCGACGCCATAACGTCAGCGAGAGATTCGGTGCGCGAGTCCGTGGACTCAGTGGCCGGGCGCGCCGATGCCGCTTCTCGCTGGGCATCAGACAAGGTCGAAGCCGTCAGGAAAGGGCCTGATGATCTGCTGAATGCGGGTGCAGAGTACATCCGGGCGCGACCCTACGCGTGCGTCGGCTTCGCGCTTGCGTTCGGTTATCTCGTTGGGCGCCTTCGGAGCTGAAGGCACCAGCGTCTAGTCGCACGCGTTTTCAGTCAACGGTGGCTCCCGATGCCCGGACGGCACGGGACCATTTCGCGCGTTCGGCATCGAGAAATGCGCCGAACTGATCGGGGGTCCCGCCGCCAATGTCGACGCCGCGTTCGGCGAAGCTCGCGCGAATGTCGGGCGCCTGCATCGCTCGATTGAACTCGGCATTCAACTGCGCGATCATCGGTGCCGGCGTCCTGGCCGGCGCCATCACGCCGTAGAGCACGTGGTAATCGAACCCGGGGTAGCCCGATTCGATCAGCGTGGGCACGTCGGGCATCGACGGCAGTCGTTTCGCCGACGTGACCGCCAGCGCCCGCAGCTTGCCACCCTTCACGAGCGCGGCCGCCGCAGGCAGCGACGCGAAATGCAGATCGACACGACCGCCAAGCAGATCGGTCATGACCGGTCCGGCGCCTTTGTATGGCACGTGGAGCACATCGACGCCAGCCGCACGCTTCCACATTTCGCCGACCAGATGACCCACCGTTCCGTTGCCTGACGATGCGAATGCGAGTTGCCGCGACTTGGCGGCCGTGATCAGCGACTGCAGAGAATCGAACGGCTGTGTCGAAGCGACGACCAGCACGAGCGGGACGGTGCCGACGAGTACGACCGGCACGACGTCCTTCGCCGGGTCGAATGGCATGGATTTGTAGAGTGCGGGATTGATCGTCAGGTTGCTCGACTCTCCCATCACGATCGTGTAGCCGTCGGGCTCGGCCTTGGCCGCGAGGTCCATGCCGATATTGCCGCCGGCGCCCGGCCGGTTGTCGAGCACGATCTCCCAGCGCAGCGACTCGGTGAGCTTGTTCGCGAGCAGTCGCGTGAGGCCGTCGGTTCCGCCGCCCGGAGGACTCGGGACGATGAATCGAATCGCTTTTGCCGGATACGTCTGCGCGACTGCGTCGACGCTCCCTGTGCCTGCCGTGAGCGCCATAAGCAGCAGCGGTGCGAGAGTGCGGATGTACGCATGGAATCGAATCATGGTCGCCTCCTTGGCGTCGATTTCGTCATAGGGAGTGAGTTACGCGCGCGGCCGCGTGGCGTCGATCTGCTATCGATTCGAGCGCGTCCGACAGTGCGCTCGCCGCAGTCTCCACGGACGCTTCGTCGACCTGCGAATGGGCGACGAAACGCACCTTGCTGCGCCGGCCATTGACCAGTACGCCGCGTTCCCGCAACGCGCCGACGATTACGGCCGCATCGTCCGTATAGCGGTCGACGTGACAGTTGACGATGTTCGTCTTGACTCGCTCGACGTCGACGAGCGAACCATCGATCGCCGCCAGTTTCGTGGCGAGCGTTCGCGCCAGCGCGTTGTCGCGGCGATGAACGCGGTAAGGATCGGACTGGAGCGCGACCATTGCGGGTGCTGCGATGAGGCCGGCCTGGCGCATGCTGCCGCCGAGCATCTTTGCCGCGCGGCGCGCACGCTGCATGAATTCGGCGTCACCGGCGAGAATGGCTCCGATCGGGCCCCCGAGCCCCTTGCATAGCGAGAACCACACCGAATCCGCGTGGCGGCAAAGCGCTTCGATCGTCGTGCCGAGATACGCGGCGGCGTTGAATAGCCGGGCACCATCGACGTGAACGGGCACGCCGGCGCGAGAGGCGACACGATGAAGCGCCTCCAGCACCGCGGGTTGCACCACTTCGCCACCCGCGGCGTTGTGCGTGTTCTCGACGCAGACGAGTCGCGTCGGCGCGACCGTGATGTCGTCGTCGCGGATCAGCACGGCCTCGATGTCGCGTGGCGCAAGCACGCCGTGTTCGCCGCGGATCGGACGCGCAATCGCGCCCGCGACGACTGACAGCCCACCGCCCTCGGCGTTATACAGATGCGCCGACTCCTCGACGATGACCTCGCCACCGCGGCACTGGTGGCCGACGATCGCGGCGAGATTGGCCATCGTCCCCGATGGCAGCAGCAGCGCATCGGCCTTGCCGGTCAGCTCTCGCGCAAGTGCCTCGAGTTCGTTGACAGTCGGATCGTCTCCCCGCGCGGCGTCGCCCAACCTGGCGGTCTGAATGGCTTCCATCATGGATGCCGTCGGCAGCGTGACGGTGTCGCTGCGAAAATCGTGCAACCGATGTCCCGCCCCGCCGCACGTACGTTCCATGACCGTCGATGCTAGGGCTTCGCTACAATTGCGAAAAGTCAATTATTGTTAAACGACAGGTGAGTAATCCTCATGAACGTGGCTGCGCTGGCGACGCTGGTCTCCATCATCGACACGGGAAGCTTTGCGTCGGCCGCCGACGATGTCGGCTGCACGCCGAGCGCGGTCAGCCTTCAGGTCAAGCAATTGGAGCAGTACTTCGGCCAGTCGCTGTTCGATCGCTCCGCACGCACTGCACGGCCGACCGCGTTCTGCGCCGAAGCGGCCAACGTCGCGCGCGAGTTCCTGGGCAAGCTCGAATCGCTGCGCTCGAAGCCGTCGCTGTCAGTATCCGGCCGCGTGCGACTGGGCGCGATCGCCACGATTCAGACCGACGCGCTTCCGTTGGCGCTGCGCTGGCTTCGCACGCGCTATCCGGAGCTCGATGTACGCGTTTCGCTCGACGACTCCACCGCCCTCCTCGCAGCGCTCAAGGCTTCGCGCGTCGATGCTGCAGCACTGATCCGTCCGCGGTCGGGTGGCTCGACGCGGCTGTTGTGGCATGACCTCGCCCGCCAGCCATTCGTGATCCTGAAGCCCGCGAGCGTCAAGGCCGCTTCCGCCAAGGAGCTGCTCGAACGCTTCGATGTCATTCGCTACGACACGTCGCTGACCGGTGGCCAGATTGCGGCACGCTACGTGCGCAAGATGAACCCGCACGCGCGATGCGTTCTCGAGGCGCGCTCGATCGACGCCATCGTCGCAATGGTGTCTGCTGGTCTCGGTGTGTCCGTCGTCCCGCGGCCGCGTCGCCAGCTGCTCGACGCGCACGCGGTGCGCGAAGTGCCGTTGGGTGCCCGCGGTCCGGTACGCCAGATCGCGCTGGTGAGACGAAGCGCCGATGCCGACAATCGGAACATCGATGCGATCCTGCGGGCCTTCGTCGGCGTCTATGCCGCACGCAGCGACCACGCGACGGCTTAAAATATCCGCATGGACTCGCGATCTCCCCCTCATTGGACCTTCGCCGCGCGCGCCGCGTATTTCGGCGAGCGGATGTGTCCCTTCTGCGACCACCGCAATCCAGCCGGTGCCAAGTTCTGCAACGAATGTGCCGCGCCGCTGCACCTCAAGCCATGCAGCCAATGTCACGCAATCAATGAT
>JAICVH010000387.1 GCA_025935435.1 Burkholderiales bacterium | reverse complement strand
TACCGGAGCTTGTCGTCGGAGCCGAGCGAGTACAGCAGGTCGCTGTCCGGCAAATTGCTCCCGACGACCATCACCGTCAGGAACATCGTCCGACGAACGACCGCGTGACGATCGGACGTTGCGTTCGGCGCGATTCGCGAAGCGGTTTCGCCGAGGAGCGCGCCGACGAGCGTATGGGTGACGTTGTCCAAGGATTAGCGACCTTTTGTACGTCTGATCAGTATCGGGTGGTACTCGCGCCGCCAACAAATTTGTAACGATCTCTGCGCGCGCCGTTGGCGACGACACGCACGCGCGCATTCCATGTAGTATCGCTTGCCGATCAATTCAGCATTGCCGTGCATGCCTGACGCAACGTGCACGGTTGGTGACGCCGGCGGTGCGTTTCTTGGCAGAAAAGGGTGCTCTTGGCCCTCGGCACGACTCCGTTTGCGCGCACTCGAATTGTTGCTGCAGGCTTTCCGTGGCCGTTGCTGTTCGAGGCGCTGTTCACGTTGGCCGCCATCGGCGCGCTGGTCCCGCTCTTCCAGATTCTCTCCGGCAATAGCGACGGCCGTGACGGAAGATTCGCCGAGGAGCGAATCGCCGTAAGTGGCCTCCCCCAGCCGGTCGTGCCCGCGCTGTGCGAAAGCTACGGCGCGCTGGCCGAACCTTTCCTGCGGCAGCTGCTTTGTTCACGCGCGTGGCATGACGAGCGTCAGGCCACGGACACACGCGCATCGAATGGCGAGCGTCAGGCGACGGACTCACGCGCATCGTATGACGAGCGTCAAACGGTCGAGCGCATTCCGGCCACGCTCGCTGACGCAAATGCGCGCACCCGCGCCGCGTTCGGCGCGCCGGTCGCCGCCGCAAAGGCCCGCGTGGACGAACTGCAGTCCGCGCAGCGCGACGGTCTGAACGATTTGCTGCCGGCGAGCAATGCCGTCGCAGCCGTACACGCCGATCTGCAGCCGTTCCTGCAACGCTTCGCGATCGATCCTGCGTTCGCGACCGCCCCGCTGCCGCTCGCGTGCGCCTACGGCATGCTGTCTGCATCCCTTGCGATACCGGATCGACGTGGCGGCGACGTCGCCGGCATCGCTGCACGCGCGAACGCACTGCTGCTGCTCGGCGCCGCAATCGACGGCGACCGCAGGACGCCGGCGCTCGCCAATGCGGCGATGTTGCCGGACGCTCCGCGGACGAGCCGCCGAGCATGCAGCGGTGCGCAGCTCGCGGACGCGCTCGGTCACGCCGCGACAATCATGGCGGACGCGAGGCACGCTGCGCAGGAAAGCGCCAAGAACGCGGCAATGCGAGCGCTGATCGCCGTCGCAGGCTGGTACTGGGCCGCGGCGATGCTGCTGGGGTTGGCGCTTCTTCACTTGAGCCGCCGACGCATCTCGTCAGCGGCGGGCGTCGCGCTGTCGCTCGCCACCTGGGCCATTGCCGCGTGGGTTGCAGGTGTGCCCTGGCCGTTTGCAAGCGACCGCGCGTTCGTGCCCGCGCGCGACGCGGGACTGACGCTCGCCTTGCCGGCGGCGTTCGCACCGGCTGGCAATGCAGCGGTGACGCTCGGCCTGCCCGCGCCGTTCGTCCTCGGCCTCTTGATCCTCGCCGCGATCTTCGCAGCGCTCGCCCTCGTCACGCGCCACCGTTACCGCTCGAGTGCGCAGACCATCGCCACGCGCGTCGGCTATCCGGGCTTCGTGCTCGCCACGGGTCTCGGCTGGCTCGTGCTCATCGATCTGTCCGCCAACGGCAACCTCGGAAACCGTTACCTGGCGCTCTATCACCAGGGCCACCTGTGGTTCGCCATGCTGCTGCTCACAGTGATCGCGTTCGTGCGGCAGCCGCTCGGTCGCGCGCTCGCCTGGACGCTGTCGATGATCGACGGACTCGCGGGCAACGTAGGGCGGCGGCTTGGTCCCTTGTTCGGAGGAATGCTTGCGAGCCTCTTCGCACTGGTTCTGATCGCGGCGTTCGCGGCGCTGCTGACGAATCTCCGACAGGTCACATCGGAGCTCGGCCGCTTGTGGCTGATGATCGGTGCTTCGTGGTTTTTCTTCCTGCGCGGCACGCCGATCGCCGAGCGCATTGCACGCAGCGGCGCTTCATGGCTGTCGCTCGTCCGCTACGTGATGCCGCTCGCCTTCGTCGTCGGCGTGCTGGTCGGCGCCATGCTGCTCACGCGCGACATGGGCCCGCTGCTCGTTGCCGGCTACGCCGCCGGCGGATTCGTCGCTGCGTCGGCCGCGACGTGGATTCATCAACGCTATGGCGCACTGCGCACCGCGACGTTTGCCGCGATCACGATCTTCGTCGGATGGATCGCGACCGTGACGTTCGCACTGTTTCGCCTTGGCGCCGTCGACGACGTGACGGCGGCGCGCCTCGAGAACCTGTCCGCACCGCTCGCATCCGCCAACGATCAGCTCGCGCTCGTGACGTGGTTCCAGCATGCGTCACCGCAAACGGGTTATGGACTCGGCGCCGTGCCCTGGTGCGGCTATGGCGGTTCCATCGGCTGCGCCGGCGTTCCCGCGCAAATCCAGAGTGACTACACGTTCACGGCGCTCGTCGGCGCGTTTGGTTCGCCGGCCGCCTGGGCGATCACGATCGGCTGCGCGCTCTGGCTGCATCGCCTCATTCGCCACCATGGTCGCATCACGGCCGGCGAGCCGCGCTTCGTCATGATCGCGGGACGCATGGTCAACGACGAGCAGGCGTTGCTGAGCTGGCTTGCCGTCACCTGGGTGGTTCTTTCGCTTTGCCAGCTCGGCGTGACCGTCGCCGGAAACCTCGCCGTCATTCCTCTCACCGGCGTGACGTTTCCGTTCGTGAGCTTCGGCATGACGTCGCTTCTCGTGAACGTGGCGATGCTCGCGCTGTGCCTGAACGTGAACGTGTCGAAACGGGCCGCCAGATGACGCGGCGCGCTTCGCGAACACTGCTCGATTTCGCCATCGCGGCGAGCATCGCCGTTTTGCCGATTCTCCTTGCCGTGCTGGTTGTGGTCGCGTGGCTGCGCCCGCTCGACGCGACGTCCCGAGCGAGCCGAGAGGGCGACCGGCACATCAGCGTTCGACAGGTCGCTGCATTGAAAACCTTCGAGTTCGCGATCGTCCGGCGCGAGGGCATTCGCGAAGCGGTGGTGACGGCGCAGGCAATACTGGACGGCATCCCCGCGTGCCGCAGCGAGTGGGATGGGCGAGGACGTGGGGTGATGGCTGCCGTGCGTCGCAGGATGATGGGCGCTGACGACGCCGGCCCGACGCCCGCGGATCGCATCGCCCGCGAGCTTGCGCAACTCGACGATGCGTTGCAGCGCTTTAGCACGGGCGCCAACCGGCGCGTCACCGATGCCGTCGGATTCGAGTCACGGCGATGGTTCGAGGCAGTCGCCGTCGCGCTTCGCACGCCAACCGAATCGCCCGAGTACCCCGGACATCGTTTCGTCGTTCAATGCAGCGACATTGCGGTTGCGCTCGCCGCGTTGACGCGCGGGAACGCGCGCAT
>JAICVH010000726.1 GCA_025935435.1 Burkholderiales bacterium | reverse complement strand
GGCGATTTGGAAGAGCCGCCCGCGCTCGATGCGCTTGTCTGTTACGACGTGCGCGTCGCGGGCGACGCGGTCTTTGTCAGCGTGCCTGAAGGGACACCGGATCGACGCACTGCTGCGATGGTGAAGCGCGATCACGTTGCCGACTCGCGACAATTCGTCATCATCGGAGCGGGTGCAGCCGGCTACGCCGCAGCGCAGACACTGCGCGAAGAGGGCTTTCGCGGCGACATCGTGATGATCACGCGTGAAGACCGCGCGCCCTACGATCGGCCCAACCTCAGCAAGGACTACCTGCACGGCCACGCTGAGCCGGAATGGATGCCGCTTCGTTCAGAAGAATTTTTCAGCGAGCACGGCATCAAGCTCCTCCTCAACAGGGAGGTGACGCGCGTTGACGCGCGCACGAAGACGATAACTTTTGAGAGCGGCGAGACGATGGACTACGATGCGCTGCTGGTCGCTACCGGCGGCGCGCCGATCCGCCTCAACATCCCCGGTTCAGATCTGAAGAACATTTGCATGCTGCGCAGCTTCGCAGACGCCGACTCGATCATCGAGACCGCTAAACGTTCGCGCCGGGCTGTGGTCGTTGGTGCGAGCTTTATCGCGATGGAGGCTGCCTACAGTCTGCGCGAGCGCGGCCTGGAAGTAACTATCGTCGCGCCTTCGCATGAACCTTTCGAAGCCACGCTTGGCGCCGAAGTCGGTGCTGTGTTCCGGCGTTTGCATGAGAGCCACGGCGTCCGCTTCAAGCTCGGATCGATCGTTTATCGCTTCGAGGGCAGCCACCATGTCGAGGCAGTGACACTCGACAGCGGCGAGAGCATCGAGACCGATATGGTTGTTGTCGGGGCGGGCGTGCGGCCCGTCACGCACTTCCTCGAAGGCGTCGAGTTGGACAAAGCCGGTGGCGTTATCGTCGACTCGAGGCTGTGTGCCGCTGACGGACTCTACGCCGCCGGCGACATCGTCAACTTCGCCGACCGGCGCACCGGAGAACGCGTGCGCATCGAACACTGGCGCACCGCGCAGCAGCAGGGACGTGCGGCGGCGCGCAACATGTTGGGACGCGACATGCCCTTCGACGGCGTACCTTTTTTCTGGACACGCCAATTCGAAAGCGCACTGCTCTACGTCGGTCGCGCCACCTCGTGGGACGAGATTATTTACCGTGGCGACGTCCCCTCGCGCGACTTCCTCGCCTTCTATGTGAAGGGCAAGCGCGTGCTGGCGGTCGCGGGCATGAACCGCGATCGCGAGATGGCTGCCATCGAAGAGTTGATGCGTCTGGATCGACTGCCCACATCCGAGCAGCTCAAGCGCGACGACGTGAGCCTGCTCGAAATACTCCACGATGTGGAGTTGATAACCGCATAGGGCAGCCACAAAAAGCACAGAAAGCACAAAAGGATTTTCCTCCCGCGCGCCCAGGTGAGTTAACCAGATAAGGAGTTGAAAACGTATGACGGTCGCAGCGTTCTCTATCGCGGCATCAGTCCGCGATAGCGCCTCAGTTTCTGCTACCCGGCGCGTGCAAATTTTCTCCGGCTTCACTCCCGAAGAGATGAGCCGCATTGCGTCGCACGCGCGCAGCTTGCGCAAAGCACGCGGTGAGTTCATCTACACGCCGGGTGACCGCGCCGACTTTATTTATTTCCTCAAGCAGGGAAGGATCAAACTGTCGGT
>JAICVH010000363.1 GCA_025935435.1 Burkholderiales bacterium | reverse complement strand
CACGTATTGCGGGTGACACTGCACGCAGTGGAAGCATTCGCGGTTGTTTTCCCAGACGAGTTTCCAGTTGGCCTCGACTTCGTATTCACTCACCTTCGCGATCCTCGCGCGCTCGAAACCCTGCGCCTTCGCGGCCTCGGCGAACCGCCCCCGCGCGCTGTCGAACGACCGCGGCGTCGTTGCCAGCGAAACGTAGATCAGGCCGGCGACGACTTCGGCGTGCACGGGCTTCAGGGCCAGCCCCGATTTGTCGACCCCGTCGTGCATGCCCATGCACGCGAGAAGCTCGCCCTGGCGCGAGTAGGTCCAGCTGTGATACGGGCAGACGATGTTGCGCAGGTGCCCGCTCTCCTTGCGACAGAGCTGCGAGCCGCGATGACGGCACACGTTGTGGAATGCGCGCACTGCTCCGTCATCATCACGAATCACGAGGACCGGCGAACCGTCGATCGAAAGCGTCAGAAAATCGCCGGGCTTCGGGACTTCGCACTCGAATCCGGCAAACAGCCAGCCACCGTGCCAGATCGTGCGCATTTCCGCCGCGTAAAGCGCAGGATCGTGGTACAAAGCGCGCGGCATGCCGTGACCTTCCCGGCGCGTGCCCAACAGCGCTTCGAGTTCCGGAGAAATCGGTACCGTGGAATCGGACATTATGAGCGCGGGTGCGAGCTGTAAGCTGTTCAGGCCAGAATGGCTTGTCGGTCCGGATCGTATAGCGGCCGCGTGTGCCGCAGCGCCGGATGGCGTTCGCCCATCACCTCTATCGCGTATTCGCTGGCGGCAGGCTCGCGCGTCGATCCGTATGCGCAAAAGATATTGCGCCCGACAGTGTATCCGTACCCGCCACTCGTGACGCGTCCGAGCACCCGATCGTCGGCGTACACGATTTCTCCGCCGAAAAGGTTGAGCTCCGGTGCCGCGTTGAACCACATGAGCTTGCGTTCGGGGCCGCGTGCCTTCACGCCGGCAAGTGCCGCGCGGGCCAGAAACTCGCCCTTTCCGAGCGCGACGCAGAAACCCAATCCGGCCTCGTAGGGGTTGTAGTCGGTGGTGAGATCCGAGCCCCAGACGAGATAGTGCTTCTCGAGGCGCAGGCTGTTGATCGCGCGGTAGCCGACGTTGGCGATGCCGTGACCGCCGCCGGCCTCCCATAGCCGCTCGTACAGGTCCAACGCGTATTCGACGGGCACGTGCAGTTCGTAGCCCAGTTCACCGAGGTACGTGACACGCAGCGCCAGCACTGGCGCGTACGCGACGTCGATCGTGCGTGCGCTCATGTACGGAAAATCAGCGTTGCCGAGCCGCGCGTCGGTCACCGCGGCGAGCACGTCACGCGCACGCGGACCGCACAGGTTCAGGACGGCGTTGGCCGACGTCTGGTCCACGATCGTCGCGCTTCCGTCATCGGGCAGATGGCGTTCGATCGTCGATCGATCGCGCACGCCGAGCGCACTGCCGGTGACGAAATAGAAGCGGTCGTGCGCGAGGCGCGTGATCGTCACGTCCGCCTCGATGCCGCCGCGTTCGTTGCATAGCTGCGTATAGACGATCGTCCCGACAGGCCGGTCGAGATCGTTGACGGCGAGTTTCTGCAGCAACGGGAGCGCACCCGGGCCGCGAACTTCGTATTTTGAAAACGACGACATGTCGATGATCGCGACGCGCTCGCGAACGGCGCGATGCTCGGCGCCGATCGCCTCGAAAGCGGCTCCGCGATCGAACGACGGGGTTTCGACGGCAGGCGCGCCTACCGCGGCGAACCAGTTGGGCCGTTCCCATCCGAACTTGTTGCCGTAGACGGCGCCCGCGCGCGCCAGCGTCGTGTACAGCGGGCTGCGGCGTGACGCGCGGCCTGCGTCGGCTTCGTAGTTCGGCCATGCGACGTGGTAATACCGGCCGTAACTCTCGACCGCACGCTCGTACATGAACTGCTTGACGGAATGCGGAGTTCCAAAACGCCGCACGTCGAACGGCCACAGGTCCATCCCCGGGTCGCCGTCCACGATCCAGTTCGCCATCACCCAGCCGGCCCCGCCGGACGCGGCGATCCCGGACGTGAAGCCACAGCACACGTAGAAGTTGTCGAGATCGGGCGAGAGTCCGATGACCGGTTCACCATCGGCCGTGATGGGTATCGGTCCGTTGATCATCTGCCGGATGCCGACGTCGTTCAATACCGGGATTCGCGCGGCGGCTGCTTCGGACAAGGGCGCGAATCGGTCGAAGTCCGGTTGCAGCAGTTCCGGGCCGAAATCCCGACGGATGCCGTCTGCGCCCCACGGCAGCGTGTTCGATTCCCAGCCGCCGACCGCGAGCGCACCGGGCTCCGGCTTGACGTAGAAATTGCCGTCGGGATCGCGCAGCGACGGCAGCCCGGCGGGGATGCGATCCGTCTTTTCGGTGACGAGATATTGGTGCTCGACGGCGCACGCGGGAACGCGCGTGCCGACCATCGCCGCGACCTCGCCGCCCCACATGCCGGCGGCGTCGATCACGCAGTCCGTCTCGATGTCGCCGGCATCGGTCACGACGGTCGTGACGCGGCGCCGCCGCGTGCGCATTGCTGTGACGCGCACGCCTTGCATCAGCGCGACGCCGCCTTGTCGCGCGCCCGCCGCATAAGCGCTCGTGAGGCTCGCGGGATCGACGTAGCCGTCGCCTTCGATCCACGCGGCCCCGACGACTCCCGCCGGTTCGAGCAACGGGAACACGTCACGCGCCTGAGATGCCGAGATCAGTTCGACATGGAAGTCGAAACCCTTTGCCATCGTTGCCGATCGCTTCAGCTCCTGCCAGCGCGCCGCGGACGAAGCGAGCCGAAGGCTGCCCGAACGATGCCATCCGGTCGCCTGGCCGGTGTCCGCTTCGAGCCTCCCGTACAGTTCCGCGCCGTAACGCATCAACCGCGTCAGATTGCTGCTGCTTCGCAACTGGCCGACGAGTCCCGCGGCGTGCCAGGTGGCGCCGTGAGTGAGTTGCAAGCGCTCCAGCAGCACGACGTCGCGTACGCCGCGCTTCGCAAGATGGTAGGCGATGCTGCAGCCGATGATGCCGCCACCGATGATGACGATGCGCGCCGTCGCGGGAACATCCATGCCGATCGATCCTCTGCCTGAAACCGCGGAACGGTATCACCTGGCACGCAGGTGGCGACTGCACGCCCGCGACCTGCGCGGTGAATTGCCGTGGCGTTACGCGAAGGTCTCGCCGTCGTCGGCTGCGTGCACCAGCCGTTCCACGTAACGCGCCACGACGTCGACTTCGAGATTCACCTTGCTGTCCCGGGCGAGCTGTCCGAGCGTGGTCACGGCGAGTGTATGCGGGATCAGGTTGACGCTGAAGCGCGCGCCGTCGACCGTGTTGACCGTCAGGCTCACGCCGTCCACGGCAATCGATCCCTTGGGCGCGATGTAGCGATCGAGCCCATGCGGAGCGTCGATGTCGAGCCGCCAGCTGCCCTGACGGTTCGGGTCGACCGGTGCAAGCGTTGCGACCGTCCCGACGCCATCCACGTGCCCGCTCATCAGATGTCCGCCCAATCTATCGGCGAGGCGCAGCGCCTTCTCGATGTTGACGCGCGTTCCGACGTCGAATCCGGTCGTACATGACAGTGTCTCCTCGGACACGTCGAACGCGAGTTGCCGATCGTCGAT
>JAICVH010000233.1 GCA_025935435.1 Burkholderiales bacterium | reverse complement strand
CCTGGGTTTTTGACCGGCACGAACATTCCGCCTTGCATCGCCATCGCGATTGCCGTGCTCGATTGCCTGCTCGCAGCGGCGCAGGGCGTCACGCATTACGGGCTGGAACTCGCGCAGACGCTGCATCTGGTGCAGGATGCGGCGGCGATCGCCGCGTGCGAGTCACTCGTGCAGGAGTACCTGGCCAGGAAGGGTCATCGAAACGTCTTCACGCCGATCACGTCGCTGCACTGGATGGGTGCGTGGCCACACGACGATACGCAGGCGGCAACGCTCGTCAGTTACGGCGGCACGTTGGCGGCGATTGGCGGCGCGGTCAGCGTCACGACCAAATCGACGCATGAAGCGCACGGCATCCCGACGCCCGAGGCGAACGCCGAAGGACTGCGCATCACGCGAATGGCGATCTATCTGGCACGCGGCATTCGTCTCGATGGCCTTCCCGAATACGAGCGCGAAAAGGACCTGATCGCGCGCGAGGTGCGAGCGATCGTCGACAAGACACTGGAGATGGGCGATGGTGATGTCGCGGTCGGCACCGTTCGCGCGTTCGCCGCCGGTGTGCTCGACGTCCCGTGGTCACCCAATCGCCATGTGAAGAGCCGCGTGATGCCCGCGCGTGATGCCGATGGCTATTTGCGTGTGCTCGAACCGGGCGGGTTGCCGCTGCCGCGCGACGTGCTCCAGATTCACGAAGCGGGCCTGCGCGCGCGCGCCGCGCGCGAGCGCGTCGCATACGGCCGCGACCTTGCCGTGCAGAGCGTTTACGAGCTTTCCGAATCGCTCGACCGGCTGCTGCCGGACCGCGCGCGACCGGACGTGCAGACAGCCGATTGATGCGCGCGATCGCAATCGATCGCTTCGGCGGGCCGGAGGTGCTCGACGCACGTGAGGTCGCCATGCCCGCCGTGGACGCCGGGCAACTGCGCGTTCGCGTCGCGTTTGCGGGCGTCAATTACATCGACGTGTATATGCGCAACGGCGCGTACGCGCGCTCGCACACCTACGAAACACCGCTGCCGATGGTGCTCGGCATGGAGGGCGCCGGAACCGTCGATGCGATTGGCATGGACGTGCAGGGGTTCACGATCGGCGAGCGCGTCGCATGGTGCATCGTGCGCGGATCCTATGCGACGTACGCTGCAGTGCCTGCGTGGCGATGCGTGCCCGTTCCGGACGACATGGCGCTCGACGTCGCGTGCGCGCTGATGCTGCAGGGCTCGACGGCGCATTACCTGACGCACTCGGCGTGGCGCGTGCGCGCCGGTGATGTGTGCGTCGTGCACGCAGGAGCCGGGGGCGTCGGCCAGTTGCTGATCCAGCTCGCGAAGCTCCGGGGCGCGACGGTCATCGCGACCGTCGGCACGCCGGCCAAGGCGGTCATCGCGCGTGCGTGTGGTGCCGATCACGTGATTCTTTACCGCGAACGCGATTTTCGCGACGATGTCATGCGCATCACGAACGGCCGCGGTGCCGATGTGGTTTACGACTCGGTCGGCCGCGACACCATCCATGCGAGCATTCGGTCGCTGCGCACGCGCGGCATGTGCGTGATGTTCGGCGCGAGCTCCGGTCAGGTCGAGGCGATCGCGCCACTCGAACTGGCGGAGGCGGGCTCCGTTTACTTCACGCGACCACACCTCGCCGATTACATGCAGGACGCAACGCAGATCCGAGCGCGCGCGCAGGATCTGTTCGGCGCGGTCAAGGGTGGCAACCTGCGCGTCGCGATCGATCGCGTGTTTGCACTCGCGGATGCCGCCGAAGCGCATCGCGTTCTGGAAGGTCGCGCGAGCCACGGCAAGCTGCTGCTCGCGACCTGATTTCTCAGCCGACCCACTGGCGCTGCTCGGCGCCGGCGCTACGTGTGTCATGACTTCGGACGCACGCTTGCGCTCACCTGGCAATGCGTGAGATCGCCGGAACATCGCAACTTGTCGGCGCCGCCGACAATCACCGTCGCGATGTACTTGCTCACCGGTGAATAGAGGTGCGCACACCACGGCGCCGCGAGTGCGGGCGGCCTGGTGGGCGCCGATCCGCGCGCGATGCGGCGGCGCTCCACCGTAACGGGGCTGCTGCGGTAAAACGGGCACATGGCCGTTTGGCGGAAGCCATCGGGACTTTCGCCCTATGTGTAGCGAAGCAAGACGCGAACCGGCGGCGGGCCACTGATTTCGCTCGATGTTTGGGGATTCCCGTGCAGCCGTTGCACGCAGGGGTTGAAAAAACTGTCGATAATGGATGAACCGTTCCTTCACCGCGATGCACGAGGCGCCATGCGCTACTGGCTGATGAAATCGGAGCCCGACGAGTTCTCGATCGACGACCTGGCCAAGGCACCGAAGCAGACGACGGCCTGGTTCGGCGTGCGCAACTACCAGGCGCGCAATCACATGCGCGACGACATGCGCATCGGTGACCGCGCCTTTTTCTATCACTCGAGCTGTCCCGAGCCCGGCATCGCAGGCATCGTGGAGATCTCGCGGCTTGCGTATCCGGATGCGACGCAATTCGATCCGAAGAGCCCGTATTACGACCCGAAGTCGACGCGCGAGGCACCGCGGTGGCTGCATGTGGACGTGAAACTCGTTCGCAAGACCAACCTCGTGCCATTGCAGGCGCTGCGTGACACGCCCGGCCTCGAAGACATGGTGACGCTGCGACGCGGCAACCGGCTATCCATCACGCCGGTGACTCCCGCCGAGTGGAAGATCATCGAGAAGCTCGCGTCGTCCTGAAGGCCGATGGAACCGGCCTTCTTTCCGATCCTGCTTGCGGTCGGGGCCGTCATCGGCTTTCTCGCGGGGTTGCTCGGCATCGGCGGCGGCCTGACGCTGATCCCCGTGCTGACATTCATCTTCACGACGCAACATTTCCCCGAGGACCACATCGTGCACATGGCGGTCGCCACGGCAACCGCGACGATGGTGTTTACGGCGCTTTCGTCGGCGCGCGCGCATCATCGACAGAAGGCGGTGCTGTGGCCCGTCGTCTATGCGATGGCGCCGGGGATCGTCATCGGATCGCTGATTGGGCCGCAGCTCGCAAGCGCGCTCCCGACACGCGCGTTCGCCGCCGTGTTCGGCATGTTCGTCTGGTTTTCCGCGACGCGCATGTTGATCGTCAAGAAGCCGCTACCCGGCCGCGAGCTTCCGGGCAGGCTCCCGTTGTTCTACGTCGGTGCGGGAATCGGCGCGGTGTCGAGCCTGCTCGGAGCCGGTGGCGGCTTCATCTCGATTCCCTATCTCGGCCGCCACAACGTCTCGATCCAGCGCGCCGTTGCGACGTCCGCCGCGCTCGGCGTGCCGATCGCGGTCGCGGCCACGATCGGTTTCATCGTCGCGGGTTTGCGCCAGCCCGATCTGCCACGCTGGTCGGCGGGCTTCGTGTATTTGCCCGCGATGGTGACGATCGTCATCGCGAGCATGCTGGTAGCGCCGTTCGGCGCGTCGGTTGCGCACCGGTGGCCGGCGGTGAAGCTGCGGCGCGCGTTTGCAGCACTGCTTTACGTGCTCGGCGCGTACATGCTGTGGAAGGCGCTGAATGCGGGCTGATCGCCCCACGTCGATCGTCTGTCGCTGCGGGTACGGCCGCGGCGTACGATAGCAGGCCCTCTCACCCGCGACGGGTAATGAACAGGCGGCAAGCCACGATTGCTCTGGCCGCGCTCGGCATCGCGGTGCGGCACGTCATCGCGCAACCGGCGATCGCGCGTCGTCGCATTGCGTTCCTTGGCGTGTCGTCTGCGCGCGAATACGCGCCGCTCGTCGATGCATTCGTCGGGACACTACGCGATCTCGGTTACGAGGAGGGAAGAAACGTCGTGCTCGATTACCGCTGGGCCGACGGCCGCGATGAGCGACTGCCCGCGCTTGCCGCTGAATTGCTGCGGCTTGGGCCCGACGTCGTCGTCACGCACGCCACGGGCGTTCCCGCCGTGCAGAAAGCGACGTCCACGGTGCCGATCGTCATGGGTGCGAGTGCTGACCCGGTCGGATTCGGACTCGTCGCGAGCCTCGCCAAGCCCGGCGGCAACACGACGGGTGTCGCCTCGCAGATCATCGATCTTGCGTCGAAGCGTCTCGAATTACTGAAGGAGGCGGTGCCGAACCTGGACGTGGTTGCGGTGCTGTCCCATCTCGCTAACCCCGCTGCGCGCCGCGGCCTCGCCGAAACCGAAACGGCTGCCAGGAAACTCAATGTTCGCGTCGTGTCGTTCGGTATCGCCACCGATGCGCTCGACGTGGAATCGGTGTTTCGGGCGATCGTGCGGGACCGCGCGCGCGGACTGGTCGTTCAGCCCGATCCCGTCACCGGCAAATACAGCGAGCGCATCGCAAGACTGGCGCTGCAGAATCGGATCCCGGCGATTGGCGGCGTCAGGCAGTTCGCCGTCGATGGCGGACTCATGACCTACGGCGCTGATTTCGTCGAAGGCTGGCGGCTTGCGGCGCGCTACGTCCACCGCATTCTGCAAGGAGCAAGACCGGCCGATCTGCCTGTTGAGCAGCCGACCGCGTTCGACCTCGCCGTGAACACGCGAACGGCGCAGACGCTCGGCATCACACTGCCGGCGTCGCTGTTGTTGCGCGCGCAGATTGTGTAGCGCGTGCACGCTGCGAAGCTGCTGACGAGCGCAGTGCTGTTGCCTCGTGCTCGGCCTGATACCAGCGGTGGAGGCCGTTGCTTGGCGTTGTCGACGACGCCTTGCTCCTCGCCGCAGCCCGCGCGTATATTGACGCCACGTCGATCGGTAGCCCGACCGCATCGAGACCACGCTACCACCCGCCGCCGATGGCACGAACGCTGTCGCGCGTTGCTGTGCCCGCAGCGATGAAGGGAGGGGATCATGGCGAACCTGTGCACGCTCGCGTGCCGCGCCGCGCTGCTCGGCGCGCTTTGCCTTCAATCGACGTTGGTTTGCGCCGAGCCCAACAACGGCTGGTGGTGGAACCCGAACGAGAGCGGTCGCGGCTTCTTCATCGAGCAGGCCGACGGCGCGATGTACATGGG
>JAICVH010000340.1 GCA_025935435.1 Burkholderiales bacterium | reverse complement strand
GGTGAACGTTGCTGCGCTCTTTACACTCGCCGATCGCGTCGCCCTCGTCACCGGGGCCAGCTCGGGCATCGGCCGTACGATCGCCCAGGCGCTCGCCGACGCCGGCGCGCGCGTCGTGCTCGTCGCGCGCAACGAGGTGCAGCTCGCTGCCGCGCGCGATGCCATCGTCGAGCGGGGCGGTCGCGCCGCCTTCGTGCGTTGCGACCTGATCGATCGCGCTGCCCTCGACACCTGCGCGAACGCGGCAGCGGATGCGTTCGGCGCGCCGGACATCGTGGTGAATGCGGCGGGTGTCAACATTCGCAAGCCGATGCTCGAACTGACGCGCGACGATTGGGACCAGACGATGCGCCTCAATCTCGATGCGCCATTCTTTCTGTCGCAGCGCCTGGTACCGGCGATGATCGAGCGCGGCTGGGGTCGCATCATCAACATTGCGTCGCTGCAGTCGGTACGCGCGTTTGCGAACAGCGGTGCGTACGGCGCGTCGAAGGGCGGCGTCATGCAGCTCACTCGCGCGCAGGCGGAGGCGTGGTCGGCCAGGGGCGTCAACGCGAACGCCATCGCGCCGGGTTTCTTTGCAACGCCGCTCACGCACGCCGTCGCCTCCGATCCGGTGAAGTGGCAGGCGAATGCGGCGCGGACGTTCATCGGCCGCAACGGCGAATTGCCGGACCTCGCCGGCACGGCGATCTATCTCGCCAGCCGCGCGTCCGACTATGTCACCGGCCAGACGATCTTCGTCGACGGCGGATTCTCGGCCGGATGAGCGCGCCGGGTGAAGCCGAAGGCAAGCGCAGCAACCGGCGATGAAAGCGCTCGTCTATACGGCGCCGAATGAAGTGACGTATCGCGACGAGCCGGCGCCGTCACGCGCCGCGGGCGACGTGCTGATCGCGATCGACGCGGTCGGCATCTGCGGATCGGACATGCATGCGTATCACGGGCGCGATCCGCGCCGCGTGCCGCCGCTGATTCTCGGTCATGAACTCGTCGGGCGCATCGTCGAAGGACCCGATGCCGGACGGCGCGTGACGGTCAACCCGCTCATCACCTGCGGCGTGTGCGACTACTGCAGGCAGGGTCGCGACAATCTCTGCGCGAACCGCACGATGATCGGCATGACGCGCGCCGGCGGATTTGCCGAGTTGATGACGACCGCCGCTGCCAGCGTCATCGAGATTCCGCAGGACATGCCGAACCGCTCGGCAGCGCTCACCGAGCCGGCCGCGACCGCGCTGCATGCAATCGCTGCCGCGTCGCGCGCGCTCGCCCGTCCGTTGCCCGAAGCGAGCGTCGTCGTGCTGGGCGGCGGCGCAATCGGCATGCTCGCAACGCTGTTGCTGCGGCATTACGGCGTGCGCCGTATCGACGTGGGCGAAACGAACGCTGCGCGGCGGCAGGCGCTTGCCCACGCAACTGGCGCCGACGTTTACGATCCTCAGCAGACGACCGCCGCCGCGAATTCGGCCGATCTCATCATCGATGCCGTCGGGGCGATCGCCACGCGCGCTGCGGCACTCGCCGCAGTCAAACCGGGCGGGGTCGTCGTGCACGTCGGTCTCGCCGACTGGGCGAGCGAAATCGACATGCGCAAGCTGACGCTCGCCGAGATCACGCTGATCGGCACCTACACGTACACGACCGCCGACCTGCGAGCGACCGTGCGGGCGCTATACGATGGCGCGTTCGGCGATCTTGCGTGGGTCGACGAGCGCCCCCTCGCCGAGGGTGCTGCGGCGTTTCGCGACCTGCACGAAGGTCGCAGCGCTGCCGCAAAGATCCTGCTGCGACCGCAATGAGCGATATCGCCTTCGACGAAGTGAGCCGCGTGTTCGAGCGCGACGGCAGGGACTTCCTCACGCTCGACCGCATCACGTTCAATGTGCGCGACCGCGAATTCGTCGCGATCGTCGGGCCGTCGGGCTGCGGGAAGACCACCTGCCTGCGCATGGCCGCCGGGCTCGAGTTTCCAACCTCCGGACGCGTCACGGTCGGAGGTCGGGCCGTCACCGCGCCCGGTCCGGACCGCGCCGTGGTATTCCAGCAGTTTGCGTTGTTTCCCTGGAAGACCGTGCATGAGAACATCGACTTCGGACTGCGCGGCAAGGGACTTCCCGAACCGACGCGCCGCGATCGGATTGCGCGGCAGGTCGAATTGATGGGCCTGCAGGGGTACGAATCGGCGTATCCGCACCAGTTGTCGGGCGGCATGCAGCAGCGCGTCGCAATCGCCCGCAGCTACGTGCTCGATCCGGACGTGCTGTTGATGGACGAGCCGTTCGGGGCGCTGGACGCACAGACGCGAATCGTCATGCAGGAGGAGCTGATCAAGCTGTCGCGCGTCAATCCGCGCACCGTGCTGTTCATCACGCATGCAGTCGACGAGGCGGTCTACCTGGCCGATCGCGTCGTCGTGATGACGCGACGGCCCGGACGGATCCGCGAGATCGTCGATGTCGCACCGGTGCGTAACGCGCAGGACTGGAACCGCCACGACCGCACCGAAGAAGTGATGGACCAGGAATCGTTCGTGCACTTGCGCACGCATATCTGGCGGATGTTGCGCGGCGAACAGCAAACTGATGACGAGAAGACGCTCGAAACCACTGGAGGACTGACATGATGAAAAGACGGATGGCCGCGTGGGCGGCCGCTATCGCGCTCGGCTCGAGCGCAGTCGCGACGCAGGCGCAATCCCTCACCGAGATCAAGATCAGCTATCAGCCCGCGCTGTACTGGGCGCTGCCGTTCTACGTCGCCGAGCAGAAGGGATGGTACGGGGAGCTTGGGCTGAAGCCGGTTTTCAGCACGTTTCCCGCCGGCGTGCCGCAGATCGCGGCGTCGGCGTCGAAGTCATGGGATGTCGGCGGCGCCGGATCGGTGCCCGCCACGCTCGGCGCCGTTCGCTACAACCTGCTGACGATCGGCATCACCAACGACGAGTCGTATGGCAACGCGTTGCTCGCGACGGCCAAGACGGCGGAGGGGTTCATGAAGAATCCCGCGTCGATCAAGGGCCAGACGATCGTGCTCACCGCGAACTCGACCGGCGACTACGCCGTGCAATCGTGCCTCGCGAAGTGGGGATTGAAAAAGAGCGACGTCACGGTGAAGAGCATGGGGCAGGCGGAGATCATCTCCGCGATGTCTAGCGGCAACGCCGACCTGGGCGGCCTGTGGGCGCCTAACACGTACACGATGGAGGAAAAGGCCGGAGCGAAGCAGATCTGCTCGGGACAGGATGCGGGCGCCGCCGTGCCCGGCGCGTTGATGGTGCGCGCCGACTACGCGAAGGAGCAACCGCAGAACGTCGCCAAGTTTCTCGCGGTGTACCTGCGTGCCTGGAAGTGGCTCAACGCGCATCAGGCGGAAGGCATCGCGATGATGAAGAAATTCTACGAACAGGGCGGTGTCACGATCAGTGAAGCGTCTATGAAAAAGGAATTCGACACGCGCCCGACGTACGATCTTGCCGGTCAGTTGAAGATCATGAAGCGGCCCGCCGGCGGTGCGTCCGAAGTCGACGGCTGGTTCACGAAGATCGGTGCGTTCATGCAGGCGAACGGCACGTTCCCGGAAGCACCCGCCGCCAGCAAGTTCATCACCGACGAATACATGCGGATGGTGGACAGCGACCCGAAGCTCAAGGAATTCGCGAACCGCGCGAATTGACGTGTCCGTTGCCGGGGATGGTGCAGCAGCGGGAGGCGCACGCGAGCGGACTTCCTCGGTGAGCGGCGAAGGGCCGTCCCGAGACGCGACCTCCGTCGCCGGCAACAGAGCGGTGCGAGCCGCAAGCGTGGGGCGACGTCATCTCGTCGGCG
>JAICVH010000427.1 GCA_025935435.1 Burkholderiales bacterium | reverse complement strand
TCTGGTGCTTCTGCGGCGACGGCGAAATGGACGAGCCGGAGTCGATGGGCGCAATCGGCATGGCATCCCGCGAAGCGCTCGACAACCTGATCTTCGTCGTCAACTGCAACCTGCAGCGCCTCGACGGGCCGGTGCGCGGCAACGGCAAGATCATCCAGGAACTCGAAAGCGATTTCCGCGGCGCCGGCTGGAACGTCATCAAGGTCATCTGGGGCACGCGCTGGGATCAGCTGCTCGCGCGCGATCGCAAAGGGCTGTTGATGCAACGGATGATGGAATGCGTCGACGGCGAGTACCAGACGTTCAAGTCCAAGGACGGCGCGCACGTCCGCGAATACTTCTTCAATACGCCGGAGCTGAAGGCGATGGTCGCCGATTGGTCCGACAAGGACATCTGGGACCTGAACCGCGGCGGCCACGATCCGCACAAGGTGTACGCGGCGTACCACGCGGCCGTCAATCACACGGGCCAGCCGACGGTGATCCTCGCCAAGACGATCAAGGGCTACGGCATGGGCATCGCAGGCGAAGCGCAGAACATCACGCACCAGCAGAAGAAGATGAACATCGAGGCGATACGCCGCTTTCGCGATCGCTTCGACATACCGGTGCCCGACGACAAGCTGGAGGAGGTGCCGTACGCCAAGTTCGACGAAGGCTCACCGGAACTCGAATACATGCGTGCCCGCCGCATGGAGCTGGGCGGTTACCTGCCAGCGCGGCGACGCAAGTCCGAAGCGCTCACGGTGCCGGACCTCGCCGCGTTCGAACGATTCCTGAAGAGTACGGACGAGCGCGAGATCTCGACGACGATGGCGTTCGTGCAGATCCTGCAGATGCTGCTCCGAGACAAGTCGATCGCGCGCTACATCGTGCCGATTGTCCCTGACGAATCGCGGACGTTCGGTATGGAAGGCCTGTTTCGGCAACTCGCGATCTGGAACCAGCTCGGCCAGCTCTATACGCCGGAGGACAAGGACCAGCTGATGTTCTACAAGGAGGACAAGCACGGCCAGATCCTCCAGGAAGGGATCAACGAAGCGGGCGCGATGTGCGACTGGATGGCGGCGGCGACGAGCTATTCGACGCACGGCGTGCCGATGATTCCGTTCTACATCTTCTATTCGATGTTCGGCTTCCAGCGCGTCGGAGACCTGGCCTGGGCGGCCGGCGACATGCGCGCACGCGGGTTCCTGCTTGGCGGCACGGCGGGGCGCACGACGTTGAACGGCGAAGGTCTTCAGCACGAGGACGGGCATTCGCACGTGTTGTCGGCAACGGTGCCCAACTGCATTTCCTACGACCCGACCTTCGCGTACGAGGTCGCCGTCATCATTCAGGACGGGCTGCGGCGCATGTATGCCGAGCAGCAGGACGTGTATTACTACCTCACGGTGATGAATGAAAACTACCGTCATCCGGAGATGCCCGCAGGCGCGGCACCCGCGATCATCAAGGGCATGTACCGGTTCAAGTCGGGCGCCGCCAAATCGAAGGCGCCGCGTGTGCAGCTCCTCGGTTGCGGCACGATTTTCCGCGAAGTGATCGCCGCTGCGGAGCTGCTGCACGACGACTGGGGCGTCGACGCCGATCTGTGGAGCTGCCCGTCGTTCACCGAGCTCGCGCGCGACGGTCACGCGGTCGCGCGCCACAACCTGCTGAATCCGACCGCGAAGCCGAGGATGTCGCACGTCGAGCAATGTCTGCGGGAAACGTCCGGGCCGGTGATTGCAGCGACCGACTACGTTCGCGCGTTTGCCGACCAGATCCGTGCGCATGTTCCGCGACGCTACGTCGTGCTCGGAACCGACGGCTTCGGCCGCTCGGACACGCGCGAAAAGCTCCGGCACTTTTTCGAGGTCGACCGCTGGCACGTCACGATCGCCGCGCTGAAGGCACTCGCCGACGAGGGCGCGTTGCCGATCGCGAAGGTGGCCGATGCCGTTCGCAAGTACGGTCTCGATCCGGCCAAGCCGGCACCGTGGACCGTGTAGTTTTCGTCGACTCGAACGGAACCACGCAATGAACGCAATCGAGGTGAAGGTCCCGGACATCGGCGACTTCAAGGACATTCCGATCATCGACGTGCTCGTGAAGCCCGGCGATGTCGTCGCGATCGACGATTCGCTGATCACGCTCGAGTCCGACAAGGCCACGATGGACGTGCCCTCGCCCGCTGCAGGCACTGTCCGCGACGTGCGCGTACGCACCGGTGAAAAGGTGAGCGAAGGGAGCGTCGTGCTGACGCTCGAATCGACCGCGGCGGCGCCGCGCGCGGAACCGGTCGCCGCGACCGTTTCCGGTGCGCCCGCGCCGGAGCGAGCAAACCCGGCGCCGCGTGGAGAAAAAGGCCACGCCGACGCGCCGGGAGAAGGCTCGAGTTCGACGCCACCCGCCGGCCCGACGATCGAGGTCCGCGTACCCGACATCGGCGACTTTACCGACGTGCCGGTGATCGAGGTGTTCGTCAAGCCCGGCGACATCGTGAAGCCCGACGATCCGCTCGTCACGCTCGAATCGGACAAGGCCACGATGGACGTTCCGTCGCCCGTGGAGGGCATCGTCGAGGGCGTGCGCGTGTCCGTCGGTGACCGTGTGAGCGAAGGCACGCCGCTGCTATCACTCAAGACGAGGCAAACCGGTGCCGAGCCGGCAAGTCGAGCACCACCGCCGACTCGTTCACAGGACAGCGATCGCGCGGCATCGCCGGTCGTCGCGGCACCGGCGGCCGACGGAGCGCCAGAAGGTGGCGGTCGACCGGCAACGGTATCGGCGGATCGCGCTCAATCGCAGCGAGCCGCGGCGACACAGGGCAGCGACGTCGCGGATGCGGTCGACGCGCATCGCGCGCACGCATCGCCGTCGGTGCGCAAGTTCGCGCGCGAACTGGGCGCAGCACTGACGACGATCGTCGGTAGCGGTCCGAAGGGTCGCATCGTCAAGGAGGACGTGCAGGCGTTCGTCAAGCGCTCGCTGGAAGGCGACACACGCGCGTCGGAACCGAAGCCAGCTCGCAGCGGCAGCGCGCTCGACCTCCTGCCGTGGCCGACGCCGGACTTCGCAAGATTCGGCGCGACGAAAGTCTCGCCGTTGTCACGCATTCGGAAGATTTCCGGCGCGAACCTCGCACGCAACTGGGTGCTGATCCCCCATGTCACGCAGTTCGACGACGCGGACATCACGGCGCTGGAAGCGTTTCGGGTCGCGCTGAACGAAGAGCATGCGAAGGCGGGCGTCAAGGTGACGATGCTCGCCTTCCTGATCAAGGCCGCAGTGTCGGCACTCGCCGAGTT
>JAICVH010000104.1 GCA_025935435.1 Burkholderiales bacterium | reverse complement strand
TCGACGGTGACGATCGGATCCATCGCCGCTTCGACAATGTTGCCGAACCGCGCCTCGGCCACGCGCCGCTCGCGATCAGCGCTGCGTCGTTCGCGCGTTTCCCGCCGCAAGCGCCATAGCGCGAGCGAGCCGCCGGTGAACGCGCAGGCGAAGGCCGCCAGCAGGAGCGCCATCCGTAGCGATGGGAGCACGCCAGCGAGCAGCAGCGCTGCCAGAGAAAGCCCGAGAAGCACAGCAGCCACGTACGGTCGGTGATCCAGCCGTCGGCGCACGCTCGCATCCATGTCGTCATCAACGATACACGGCGTCGTCGATCGAGACCTCGAGGAATTTGCCCTCGGCATCGAAACGCGCCGGATCGTCGACGTACCATCCGACGCGCAACCGCGCCGGGATCGTATAGCCACCGAAGGTCGCCTCCTGGTCGACGAACGCGCCGAAGCTCGCTTCGTGAAAGGCTTGGCCGTCCGGATTGCCCCAGCGCGACATTGCGATGCTGCGCACTCGCCCCTGATCGAGCCGCAGCGCGAGTTCCGCCGCGTGACCGTCGACTGCGAATCGCGCATGGACAACGCCAGCCTCGCCGGCCCGCCACCACACGCTGTCGTCGCACAAGAACGACGGCAGCCAGATCGATTCCGCCGCCACACGCCCGGACGCGGAACGCGTGACGTCCACTCCGGTCGCGTGGACAAGTGGAATGACGCGCATCATCTTCCAGCGCATCTCGCCAGCACCGTCGACAAAACGATCGTAGCCGCGCACCGACAGCCCGTGAATGCGAAGTTTCGCGCGCCAGATCATGCTGCGACCGCGAACAATCACCTGCTCGGCCTTGAACTTTCGGTAGCGGCCAAGCTTGATGACACCGTGCATGCGCAGCCGGACGGCGGACGCGAGCAGAGTTCCGGGCGCGATCGCGTGCGTGAGGTACGTCTGCACTGCGTCGGGCAGGTGCGCGACTTGCCCCGGCTCGAAGACCCGCTCGATCGGTGTCACCGAGTTCCAGAGCGCGTCGAGATCCGAGATGCTGTTTTTCATTGCCTTTGCAGGATTGTGCAGCGGGCGGAGCAGGCGGGTCGCCATATGGATCCATTCGAGCTCCAACGATCAGTCAGCGTGAGTGCTCATGAGTTCGACCCGCATCGCGGCGGCAATGCGGCAGCGCCGTGGTATTCCGGACGCCAGGCGGATCGGATTTGCCCCGGCGTCACCCTCAACGCCTGGATCTGCGACAATTTTGCGGTTATCGCAATTCGCGACCCCGAGGAATCGACATGCTCAAAGTACTGCTGCCCGTGGACGGATCGCCGAGTGCCGTGCGGGCCACGCAAAAACTGATCGAAACGCTCGACTGGTACAAGGAACCACCCGCCATCGACCTGCTCGTCGTGCATCCTGCCGTGCCGAAGGTGCCCAACATGAGCGCCATCGTCAGCAAGGACATGGTTCAGAAGTACTACGACGATGAATGTGCCGTGATGCTGGCGCCGAGCCGCAAGCTACTCGACGCCGCAGACATCGCGTACGCCACGCATCAGTTGATCGGTCCGATTGCAGAAAGCATCGTGCAGCACGCGACGCAATCGGCGTCCGATGTCATCTTCATGGGAACACGCGGGATGTCGGCCCTCGCCAACATGGCACTCGGGTCGGTCACGACGCGCGTCCTGCACCTCAGCACGATCCCGGTCATGCTGATTCACTGAGCCGATCGAGGCACGCGAACGATTGCGCTGACCGAAACAAAACGGCCGCGCGTACCCTTCCCGGGCATCGCGCGGCCGCGAGTTGCGTACTTCGGTTCGGTTATGGCTTGAGCTGCGCCCGCACTTCGCCACCCGGATTCGCGGCGCTATGCACGTTCACATACAGTTCGCCCGCCTTGTAGGCCTTCATCTGGTCGGGCGTCAACTTCGCTCCAGCCGGTGCGCTGAACTTGTCACCTTCCTTGGTGAACGGCACGATCACCGGACCGTTCTTGCCCGCAGCGGCCTGGTGGATATGCGCGGCAGTGGGCGTAAAGCCCGTCGCGGTCACGCTGCCGCTTACCGAGCCGTCATCGTTGATCGTGATCGACCCCGAGCCCGAGCCCGCACTCTTGACGGCCGGGACTTCCTGATCACCGGACAGCTTGACGTCCATCTTGCCGGCGAATGCGGCAGCCGACGTCAGGCCCAGCACCGCCGCGAACGACCACGCCGATACCTTCACTCCAAGTGATTGCGAAAACTCGTTCATTGCAAGCCCCCTATGGTGGATGATGACCGGACCGGCGCTGCCTTTTCAAAACAGCGGCCGTTGATCCAGACTGGCGGGTGTGCCAAACCCCGACGCCGCGCAAACAGCGTGCCGCGCGAAGCTATTCCGCGACCCGTAATCGAGTGTACACCGGTGCCCGAATGTCCCGGCGAAACGCCGTTACAATCGAACGCGTGCCCGGGTGGTGAAACAGGTAGACACAAAGCACTTAAAATGCTTCGACCGCAAGGTCATACCGGTTCGAGTCCGGTCCCGGGCATCCGCACGGCCCCGGCGGCTGAAGAAAATCCTCAGCGGGACGTAGACCCATGAACGCCGATGAACAGGCGATCCGTCGCCTGGTCACCGACTGGCAGACGCTCACGGCCGACGAGGACGTCGAAGGCGTGCTCGCGCTGATGGCGGACGATGCCGTCTTCCTGGTGGCCGGCCATCCGCCGATGCGTGGACGAGCGCGCTTCGAAGCGGGTCTACGGAAACTTCTGAGCACGCACCGAATCGACTCGACCGCCGACGTGCAGGAGGTCGTCGTGTCGGGAAGTCTCGCGTATTGCTGGAGTACGTTGTCGGTGCGCGTGACGCCGCGCGACGGCGGCGCCGCGACGGTGCGCGCGGGAAGCGTTCTGTCGATCATGCGCAAGCGCGACGATGGCCGCTGGGTCCTCAGCAGGGACGCGAATTTGCTCGGCCCGCCGTGATGCTGATCAGCGGAAGCTGTCACTGCGGCAACATCACGTTGCAGCTCGACTGGACGCCTGAACCTCTCGAAATACCGGCGCGTGCCTGCACCTGCAGTTTCTGCACGAAACACGGCGGTGTGTGGACGTCATGCCCGACGGGTGAGCTGACGGTAGCGATCGACGACCCCGCGTCGGTTTCGCGTTACGCGTTCGGCACCGAGACCGCGCAATTCCACGTATGTGCACGATGCGGCGTCGTGCCCGTCGTGACGAGTGCCATCGAAGGGACGACTTACGCCGTCGTCAATGTCAATGTGCTTCAAGGACTCGATGACGTGTTGCTGAAGCGTGCGGCAGCGACTTTCGATGGCGAAAGCGAGAAGTTACGCTTGGCGAGACGCAAGCGTAACTGGATCGCTCGCGTCCATTTCACCGAAGCCAACGCCTGACGGCGCATCCGCTCACACCGGGCCGTTTCGCGAGCCGGGTGCATTCGGGACTGACATACCACCGTCGCTACGGCAACGTCGTCTTGGCCTTGCAATCGACGGCGTCACCCGCGGCCTGGCCCGCGCGACACACGTAGACGGTGCGATCTGCCGGGTCGTAGAACCATGCGAACGACACGCCGTTCGAAGATGACGTGCCGATCGCCGTCACCGCCGTGCGGATGTCGATGCGCCCCTGCGCCAGCGCATGCAACGCGAAGGCGCCGAGTGCAGCAAGCAGTGCGATCGCTGCGATTCTGATCGTCATGTTTCCTCCGATGCACTCGACGCGACGTCCTGCGCCACGGCATACATGTTCTGTACGCGAACGCCGATCGGCACGCACCCTGCCACGGCCAGTATCAACATCAGGCAAAAGATTCTACGCACGCTTGCTCCATGAAATTCGACGCGGCCGCGTCGCAAGCGGCCGCGACGGTACCCTTGTTGCATTCAACTGCGACCACCTGGCATCGTGCGTTGCGCCATCTTCGCGAAATCGCCCATCACACGCTGCATCGTTTCGAACGTCGATCCGCCCGACGAGACGACACCCTGCATCGCCGAGACGACCTTCTTCATCTGGCTAAAATCCGGCAGCATCGCCATGGCCGCCTTCGTTTCCTTCACGCCCGGGACGCCTTCCATCTGTTCCTCGAGCAGCGAGAACAGGCGCTTCTGGATCTCCACGATCAGGTCGAACATCTCGCTCCAGTAGTGCATCGACTTTTCCATCGCTTCCTGGGCGGCGCCCTGCCCGGCAGCAAGCAGGCTCGATGCATCGCTCGCCTCGGCGGCGGAGCGTACGTGCTTCTTGTGGAACGCGCGCGCTTCTTCCTCGCCTTCGAACTGTTTCTTGCGCAGGCGCGCGGTGCTTTCGATCGCCGTGTTGATCACTTCGAGCGCGAGCGCGGCGTTGGCCTTGTAAAGCTCGATCGCCTGCTCCGGCGTCAGCATCTTCGCCATCCCGGCCATCTTCGACACATCGGCGAATCCTTGCATCGAAGGCATGGTGGGCATCGACGCGCTCGACCGCATCGATCGCATCGACGGCGTCGCCGCAGGTGCCGCAGAGTCCTGCGGACCGATGCGTGGCGTCGAACGCTTGCGCGCCGCACGCTTGCGCGGCGTCGAGGCGCCCGCTGATCCCGATGTAGTTTTCCTGGCCATGCCGTTCTCCTTTCGACGGGGACGTACGCGAATACCAGAAGCGATGAAACGCCCGGGCTATGGTTTCGTCAAGGAGCGGGCATGCCGGTGCGCCGCGACGCACGCACTTGACGCAGCACCGTCGCCGTCTATAATCCGGTATACCGCATGTTTATACGGTGTCGGGATGCTGGATAAAAACCGTCGTAGAACCCGAACGGCCCCCCGCCAGATCGATCCGTCGAATCCGCCGGCGCTCACTGCGCGACAACGCCAGATCCTCGACTGGATTCGCGGCTACCTCGAATCGACGGGCATGCCGCCGACGCGCGCAGAGATCGCCGCGGGGCTCGGATTCTCAACGCCGAGCTCGGCCGAAGACCATCTGCAGGCCCTCGCCCGCAAAGGTGCAATCGAGATGCTTCCTGGCGCGTCACGCGGCCTGCGGCTGAAGGACATTCCAGGCGCGCCGATCCAGGGGACGCTGCCGTTGATCGGACGCGTGGCCGCCGGAAGCCCGATGCTCGCTGCCGAACACATCGAAGGCCGGTACCGCGTCGATCCGTCGCTGTTCACGCCCCGCGCGGACTACCTGCTGCGCGTGCGTGGCGAGAGCATGCTCGGCGCCGGCATCCTCGATGGTGATCTCCTCGCGGTACATCGCACGAGCGAGGCCCGCAACGGTCAAATTGTCGTCGCGCGCGTGGGCGGCATCGCCGGCGATGAAGTCACGGTCAAGCGGTTTCGCAAGCGCGGCCGCGACATCGTGCTGATGCCCGAAAACGACGCGTTCGAACCGATCATCGTCGACCCGCGAACGATGCCATTCGCAATCGAAGGCCTTGGCGTCGGGCTCGTTCGCAGCAAGAGCTGGTAAGCGTTTCGGCACCCGGCACCCACCGGGGCCCGTTCACCAGTGCGCAGTCCATCATATGCGCTCATGGAGGCTTTATGGTTTCTCCGATCCCCGCCGGATATCACAGCGTCACGCCGTACCTGATGGTGCGCGATGCCGCGCGCGCCCTTGCTTTTTATCGCGAAGCGTTCGACGCCCGCGAGCTGATGCGCTTCGAAGGTCCACCCGGCCGCATTGCGCACGCTGAAGTGATGATCGGCGATTCGCACGTCATGCTCGCCGACGAGAATCCGAAGGACGGCTTCGTCGGCCCGCAGACGCTCGGCGGTTCAGGTATGAGCCTCATGCTGTACGTACCGGACGTCGATGCGACGTACGCCCGCGCCGTCGCGGCCGGTGCAACGGTCCGGCGCCCGGTCGCCGACCAGTTCTATGGCGACCGCGTCGGCACGCTGGCCGATCCGTTCGGTCACGTATGGACGATCGCCACGCACATCGAGGACGTTTCGGTCGACGAAGCAAAACGACGGATGAACGCACTGTCGAAGCCCTCGGACGGCTGATTTCGTTCAACGCCACGCAGCGGAGCTATTCATGTACACGCTTTATGGCAAGGCCGGCTCGGGCTCGGCTGCGATCGAGGCCGCACTGGTCGTGGCGCGCGAGCCGTTTCGCATCGTGGAGACCGCCTCGTGGGACAAGAACGACGCGTATACCGACTTGCTCAAGGTCAATCCGCTCGGACAAATTCCCACACTCGTGCTCGATGACGGCAGCGCGCTGTCCGAAAGTGCTGCAATCCTCATCTACCTGGGCACGGCGCACCCGGACAGCAAGCTCTTGCCCGGCAAGATGTCCGAACGTTCGCAGGCGATACGCGGCCTCGTGTTCATTGCCGCGAATTGCTACGCAGCGATCAGTATCATCGACTATCCCGAACGCTGGTGTGCAGACGCCGCCAGCGACGAAAAGATTCAGCAGCGCATTCGCGCCGGAACACGGGCACAGCTCCATCGGCATTGGGAAATGTTTGCCGACCTGTTTCCCGGCCGACCGTACTTGAGCGGTGGGGATCTCGGCGCGCTCGACCTTCTTGCCGTTGTCGTCTCCAAGTGGGCGGGATCACGGCAGCATTTGAAGAAGCACCGTCCGTTATTGCATGAAACGCTGATGCAAATCGAAGCGCACCCGGACGTGGCGCCCGTGCTTGCGCGGAACTGGCCAGCGAGCTGAGTCGTTGACTTGCTCGGCGGCGATCGGATCGCCGACGTCGTGGTCCAACCTTACGATGAATCCTGCGCTCGCCCCATTGCTTTCGCATCCGGCCATCTGGCGCGGCAGCGACTGCGCGGCTGAGCCGGCCTGCATCGCATCGGGATTCGCGGAGCTCGACCGCGCGTTGCCGGGCGGCGGCTGGCCGCGCGGCGCATTGACCGAATTGCTGCTCGAGCGCGAAGGCATTGGCGAACTGCGACTGACGCTGCCAGCGCTCTCGCGCCTGCAGGCGGAAGGTCGCAGCGTCGTTTGGATTGCACCACCGTACCGGCCGTACGCACCGGCGCTGATCGCGGCCGGGCTCGATCTCGCACGCCTCGTCATCGTGCGCAAGTGCAGCGTATCCGATGCACTATGGGCCTATGAACAGGCGCTCCGCGCGCCCGAATGCGGCGCTGCGTTCGGCTGGATGCAGGCGCGTGATGACCGGCTGCTGCGACGCTTGCAGGTCGCGGCGCGTGAAGGCCGCACGTGGGGCGTGCTGTGGCGACGACCGGGCCAGCAGGCGGTCGCAACCGCTGCACCGTTGCGCCTCGCGCTTGCACCGGCCGAAGGAAGGCTCGCCGTGCGCGTGCTGAAACGGCGCGGCGCCGACCTCCCCCAGCCGATCCTCGTCGATCCGGCACGTGTCCCTGGGGCGCCGCTTTGTCCGCTGCCCGATGGCATGGTGTCGACGCGGCGAACGTCGATCTCCAAAGCGCAGGGCCGCGGCGCCGGCACGCGGCTTCCCCACAGGAAAGCATCATGAACTTTCATCTCGGTCGGCTGATCGATCACGTCCAGCTCGTCGTGTCCGACCTCGCGGCAAGCAAGCGCTTCTATCGCG
>JAICVH010000072.1 GCA_025935435.1 Burkholderiales bacterium | reverse complement strand
GACTTCGGGCAAGCGCTCGTAAAGCTCGGATAGCAGCCACAGCAGCATCGTTGCGTACAGCTGCGGCGATTGCATCAGCCGATCGGCAGCGAGGATGTTGACATTACCGCGACGGCCGTCGGTCTGCAAAAGGTCGTCGACGTTCAACATCGGCTCGCCGAGGAACTTGTCGCCGCCCTGCTGTTCGAGCGAGAGCAGTCCCCGGAGGATCGCGCCCACCGATGCAGCGGAGACGTTGCCGTACGACGTCTGCAGGCTTTGTGCGTTGTCGGATGCGTATTGCAGGATGGCGCGCAGATCCTTGAGATCGAGCAGCAGCAGGCCGTTGTCGTCGGCGAGCTTGAACACGATCGCGAGCACGCCCTGTTGCGTCTCGTTCAGCTCGAGAATCCGACCGAGGAGCAGCGGTCCGAGATCGCTGATCGTCGCCCGCACCGGGTGGCCCTGCTCGCCGAAGACATCCCAGAACACGACCGGCATTCCTGCGAACGAAGGTTCGTCCACGCCGATCGTCTTCAGCCGTTCCGCGAGCTTTGGTGACATCGCGCCCGCCTGGCTCATGCCGGCGAGGTCGCCTTTGACGTCGGCCATGAAGACCGGGACGCCGATCGCGCTCATGCGCTCGGCAATGACCTGCAGCGAGACGGTCTTGCCGGTGCCGGTCGCACCGGCGATCAGCCCGTGACGATTGGCGAGCGCGGGCAGAAGGTCGAGTTCGAGTTCGCCGTGCTTGGCGATCGGCAGCGGGTCGGACATCGCGTCGGCTCCCAATTGAGGACTCGGCCGGAGTTTAGCCCGGAAGTCGTGGCAGCCGGCGAAAGAGACTGTCAGAATGATCGGTTTCCTGCTACAATGCGGCCCGATAAGTAATGAGAAATGGGCTGGGCGCAGCCCATTTTTTTTTGGACTTGCCGTGAATGAGCCTCGGTGAACTGCTGGAGCGAACCGTCCCCGCCCTGGGGTACGAACTCGTCGACTGGGATATGTCGCCGAGGAGCGGGCTCGTGCGCGTGTTCATCGACAAGCCCGAAGGCGTCGACGTCGAGAACTGCGCGGACGTTTCGAATCACCTGACGCGGCTTTTCGCCGTCGAGAACGTCGCCTTCGAGCGTCTCGAGGTGTCGTCGCCGGGGCTCGATCGACCGGTCAAGCGACTTGCCGATTACGCGCGGTTCGCAGGCCGTGAGGCACAACTGACGCTGACGGCGCCGGTGGACGGCGCAAAACGCATCAAGGGCATTTTGCGCGGTACCGAGGGCGACGATGTGCTCGTCGAAACGCCCGCCGGCGTGCAGGCGTTCCCGTTCGGAACGATTTCACGTGCACGGCTCGTTCCCGCGATTGAGTGGAGAAAGCGATGAGTGCGTCGGGTGAGGCCGAAGGCCGCGCCAAGTCCGAAGGGCGCGGCGGCGCACGTCGCACTGATCGACACGAGATGATTGGGCCGGCATAAGCGGGCCAAGGAGAGCAGGGTATGAATCGAGAACTTCTGTTGCTCGTCGATGCGCTGTCGCGCGAGAAGAACGTTCCGAAGGACATCGTGTTCACCGCGCTGGAAGCGGCGCTCGCGTCGGCAACCAAAAAGAAGTACGCCGACAACATCGACGCGCGCGTGTCGATCGACCGCGAGACCGGCGATTACGAGACGTTTCGCCGCTGGACCGTCGTGCCCGACGAGGAGCACGAGGAGCCTGCGCATCAAATCGCCATTACCGATGCGGCGGAGCGCGATCCTGCGCTTGCGCTCGGCGAGGTCGTCGAGGAGCCGCTCGAACCGGTCGAGTTCGGGCGCATCGGTGCGCAGGCCGCGAAGCAGGTGATCCTGCAGAAGATCCGCGATGCGGAGCGCGAGCAGATCCTGAACGACTTCCTCGAGCGCGACGACAACCTGCTGTCGGGCACGGTCAAGCGCATCGAGCGCGGCAACGTCATCGTGGAGTCGGGGCGCATCGAAGGTCTGATCCCGCGCGACCAGCTGATCCCGAAGGAGATGCTGCGGGTCGGCGATCGCGTGCGCGCGTACGTGATGAAGATCGACCGCACGGCCAAGGGACCGCAACTGATCCTGTCGCGCGTCGCGCCGGAGTTCATCATGCGGCTGTTCGAGCTGGAGGTGCCCGAGATTGAGGAAGGGTTGATCGAGATTCGCGCCGCGGCGCGCGATCCCGGCATTCGCGCGAAGATTGCGGTGAAGTCCAACGATCCGCGCCTCGATCCACAGGGCACGTGCATCGGCATGCGCGGCTCGCGCGTTACCGCGGTCACGAACGAGCTGGCCGGCGAGCGCGTCGACATCGTGCTGTGGTCCGATGATCCGGCGAAACTCGTCATCAACGCGCTCGCGCCTGCAGAAGTCCAGAGCATCGTCGTCGACGAAGAGCGCCACGCGATGGATGTCGTCGTCGACGAGGAAAATCTCGCGATCGCCATCGGCCGCAGCGGGCAGAACGTGCGGCTCGCCTCCGAGATGACCGGCTGGGAACTGAATCTGATGAGCGTCGAGGAATCGCAGCAGAAGCACGAGGCCGAGACCGGCCGGCTGCGCGCGCTGTTCATCGAAAAGCTCGACGTCGACGAGGAGGTGGCCGACATCCTGATTGGTGAGGGTTTCACGTCGCTCGAGGAAGTCGCCTACGTGCCGATCACCGAGATGAACGAGATCGAGGCGTTCGACGAGGACACGGTGAACGAGCTGCGGTCGCGTGCGCGAAACGCGTTGCTCACCGAAGCGATCGCGCGCGAGGAAAGCGTCGAGAACGTCGAGGAAGCGCTGCTTTCTCTCGAAGGCATGGACACCGACATCGCGAGCAAGCTTGCCGCGAACGGCATCACGACGCGCGACGCGCTCGCCGATCTCGCGGGCGACGAACTGGTCGAGCTGACCGGCATGGATGCAGCCAAGGCGCAGGAACTGATCATGAAGGCGCGAGCGCACTGGTTCGAGCCGGCGGCCGAAGCGCCGCAGACGGGCGCCGCGGCGTAACGAGGCAACGGGACAGGCAGTACGGGAGAGCGCATGGCGCAAACGACCATCGAACAATTCGCGACGGACCTGAAGATGCCGGCCGGCGCGTTGCTGGAACAACTGTCCGCGGCGGGCGTCGCGGGCAAGAAGCAGGGCGACAACCTTTCGGAGCAGGACAAGACACGCTTGCTCGACTATTTGCGCAAGCAGCACGGTGCGGCCGGTGACGGCAAGAAGCGCATTACGCTGACGCGCAAGCAGACGTCCGAGATCAAGGCGGCCGATTCGAGCGGCAAGGCGCGCACGATCCAGGTGGAAGTGCGCAAGAAGCGCGTCCTCGTGCGTCGCGAAGAGGAGGCGCAGCCGGTAGCGGCTGTTCCGGTCGTCGAAGAAGCGCCGCAGGTCGCCGCGGCGCCGGTGATCTCGGCAGAGGAAATCGCGACGCGCGAAGCCGAGTCCCGCCAGGCGCAGGAACTGATGGCGCGGCAGCAGGAAGACCTGCAGAAGAAGCACGCCGAAGTTGCCAAGCGCAAGACGAAAAAGGAACGTGAAGCCGAGGAAGCTGCCGCGCGCTCCGCCGCCGAGGCGAAGGCGGCCGAGGAAGCAAAGGCCGCTGCCGAAGCGGCCGCGGCAGCCGCCGTCGCGAAGCCCGCAGGCAAGCCGGAAGGCACGCTGCACCGGCCGGCCGCGAAGCCCGGCGAGAAACGTGAAAAGCCTGCGAAAAAGGCGCCCGGTCAGGTCTTCCAGGAAGAAGCCGCACGCCGGCGCGCGCTGCGTTTGCGCGGCGACACGTCGGGCGGCGCTGCTGCAAGCGGCTGGCGCGGTCCCAAGGGCGGTCGGCATGCGCGCGACGATGAATCGGGCGACCAGGCTACGGCATCGCCGATCCAGACCGGCCCGATGGTGCGCGAGATCTTCGTGCCGGAAACGATCACCGTCGCAGACCTCGCGCACAAGATGTCGGTGAAAGCGGCCGAAGTGATCAAGGCGCTGATGAAGCTCGGGTCGATGGTGACGATCAACCAGGTCATCGATCAGGAAACGGCGATGATCGTCGTCGAGGAAATGGGCCACAAGGCGAAGGCCGCCAAGCTCGATGACCCCGACGCGCTGCTCGTGGAATCCGAGCAGGTGCACGCCGCGGATGCGCTGCCGCGTCCACCCGTCGTGACGGTGATGGGCCACGTCGACCACGGCAAGACGTCGCTGCTCGACACGATCCGTCGCACCCGCGTTGCGAGCGGCGAAGCGGGTGGCATCACGCAGCACATCGGCGCGTATCACGTCGAGACGCCGAAGGGAACGATCACGTTCCTCGACACGCCGGGCCACGAAGCATTCACCGCGATGCGCGCGCGCGGCGCCAAGGTCACCGACATCGTCGTGCTGGTCGTGGCGGCCGATGATGGCGTAATGCCGCAGACCAGGGAAGCGATCGCGCACGCGAAAGCGGGCAACGTTCCGCTCGTCGTCGCGATGAACAAGATCGACAAGGCGGATGCGAATCCCGACCGCGTCAAGCAGGAACTCGTTGCCGAGAGCGTGCTGCCCGAGGAATACGGCGGTGACGTGCAGTTCATGCCGGTTTCCGCCAAGACCGGGCAGGGCATCAACGAGCTGCTCGACGCGATCCTGCTGCAGGCCGAGGTGCTCGAGCTGAAGGCGCCCAAGGACGCGCCGGCCAAGGGCATCGTCATCGAGTCGCGTCTCGACAAGGGGCGCGGCCCGGTCGCGACGGTGCTCGTGCATTCGGGCACGTTGAAGCGCGGCGATGTCGTGCTTGCGGGCGCGGTATTCGGCCGCGTGCGTGCGATGACCGACGAAACCGGCAAGCCGGTCAACGAAGCGGGCCCGGCGATCCCGGTGGAAATCCAGGGCCTGTCGGATGTGCCGCTCGCGGGCGAGGAAGTGCTTGCGCTCGGAGACGAACGCAAGGCGCGCGAAATCGCGCTGTTCCGCCAGGGCAAGTTCCGCGACGTGAAGCTCGCGAAACAGCAGGCGGCGAAGCTCGAGAACATGTTCGAGCAGATGGGCGAGTCGGGCGTCAAGACGCTGACGCTGATCGTGAAGGCGGACGTGCAGGGAAGCTATGAGGCGCTGCAGCAGGCGTTGACTAAGCTGTCGACCGACGAGGTCAAGGTCAACATCGTGCACGCGGCGGTGGGCGGCATCACGGAATCGGACATCAATCTCGCGCTCGCGTCGAAGGCCGTCGTCATCGGCTTCAACGTCCGTGCCGACGCGCAGGCGCGCAAGCTCGCAGAGACCAACGCCGTCCAGATCCGCTACTACGACATCATTTACGAGGCAGTCGACGACGTGAAGGCCGCGCTGTCGGGGATGCTTGCGCCCGAACAGCGGGAAAACCGCCTCGGCCTCGTCGATGTGCGCGAGGTCTATCGGATCTCGAAGGTCGGCACCGTTGCCGGCTGCTACGTGCTGGAAGGCGTCGTGCGGCGCGGTGCAAAGATCCGTGTGCTGCGCGACAACGTCGTGGTCCACGACGGCGAGCTCGATTCGCTGAAGCGATTCAAGGACGACGTCCGGGAGGTGAAGGCGGGGTTCGAGTGCGGCTTGTCGATTCGGAACTTCAACGACATCCAGCAGAAGGACCAGCTCGAGGTGTACGAGATCGTCGAGGTGAGCAGAACGCTCTGAGGGCGGCACTTGTGAAACGAACTTCGCAGCGCGCGCATCGCGTTGGCGACCAGATCCAGCGTGAACTCGCGGATCTGCTCGCCAACGAGGTCAAGGACCCGCGCGTCGGGCCGGTCACGGTGACCGCCGTCGACGTCTCACCCGACCTGTCGCATGCGACCGTCCGCTTCACGCATCTGACCGGCCGGGAGCAGGCGGATGCCGCCGTGCAGGCGTTGTCGAGAACGGCAGGATTTCTTCGCAGCGAACTCGGCCGCAGGCTCGATCTCTATTCGGTGCCGCAACTGCATTTCGCATACGACGATTCGATCGAATCGGGTATGCGCATGTCGCAGCTGATCGACGAAGCGATCGCCTCCGACAAGAAGCATCCCGTCGACTGATTTGAGCGCGGCGCGCATAGCGCGCCCGCCGAATCGCCGTACGTGTCCGCAACGCCTGCGACTCGCCACTTGCTGCGCCGCCGCGTCGACGGCGTGCTCTTGCTCGACAAGCCCATCGGGATCACGTCGAACACGGCGCTGATGCGGATCAAGCGGATCTACCGGGCGGAGAAAGCCGGTCACACGGGCACGCTCGACCCGCTCGCGTCCGGATTGTTGCCGATCTGCTTCGGGGAGGCGACCAAGTTTGCGCGCTTCCTGCTCGAGGCGACGAAGGGTTATCGCGCCACCATCCGCTTCGGCATGACGACCACGACGCAGGACGCTGAAGGCGATGTCATCGACGTCCGCGCCGTTACGATCGATCGCGCGGAGATCGAAACAGTGCTCCCGCGTTTCATCGGTCGCATCCGACAGGTGCCTCCAGCGTTTTCGGCGCTCAAGCACCAAGGTCGCAGTCACTATGAATACGCGCGGGCGGGCATCGATGTTCCGCGTGCGCCACGCGAGGTCCTCATCGATTCGCTGACGCTGCTCGAGTGGTCTGCGCCGTGCGCAATCGTGGACGTGGCGTGCAGCAAGGGTACGTACGTGCGCACGCTCGCAGCGGACATCGGCGAAGCGCTTCAGTGCGGCGCGCACCTCGCTGCACTGCGGCGGTACGCGGCCGGAGGTTTCGATATCGCCGACGCGGTCGACTTCGAGCGCCTCGAAGCGCTCGCGACCGACGACGCGCGCGATAGGTTGCTGCTGCCCGTCGATACGCTGCTCGCTGCGCTTCCGCGTATCGTCGTCGATGATGCCGGCGCGGCCTGCCTGCGGCACGGGCGTGCGTTGCCGGGTCCCGATGTCCAAGCCGACGGCCTGGCGCGCGTCTACGACGCTGCCGGACGCCTGCTCGGCGTCGTGCGGAACGATGCGCGGACACTGGTGCCCGTACGCATGACCGCAGTCGCCGAACCGGCGACCGAGGATTGAAAAAGACGTGTTTTCCAAGCTATAATCGCCCTCTTGTCCAGAGTGAAGAGCGAACGAGGAACACATGGCCGTCACGGTTGCCGAAAAGGCGAAGGTCATCGCCGAAAACCAGCGTGGGAAAGGCGATACCGGCTCGCCCGAGGTGCAGGTCGCATTGCTGACCGCCCGCATCAACGGGTTGAACGATCACTTCAAGGCGAACGTGAAGGATCACCATTCGCGTCGCGGCCTGCTTCGCATGGTCTCGCGGCGGCGCAAGCTTCTCGACTACCTCAAGTCGCGCAACACCGACAGCTACCGATCGCTGATCGACAAGCTCGGGCTGCGCAAGTAACGGAGCCGCGTCGAAGCGCCGAGCATCGAGCGTTGAGCGCACGCTCCATCCGTCACGGGCAGCCAGGACGCACGGTCCAGCAGCCCGCCTGAAGCTCCATTCCGATGGCCGCGTCGTCACACGCGGCCTTTGTCATTTTTAGCGAGGTCACTGTGTCCAACCCCATCAAGAAGTCGATCGCGTACGGTAGTCAGACGCTGACGCTGGAAACGGGCGAGATCGCGCGCCAGGCGAACGGGGCCGTCGTCGTCAGCCTTGGCGACAGCGTCGTGCTGGTCACCGCTGTCGCCGCCAAGCAGCCAAAACCGGGACAGGATTTCTTCCCGCTGACGGTCGACTACCAGGAGAAAACGTACGCCGCAGGCAAGATTCCCGGCGGCTTTTTCAAGCGTGAAGGCCGGCCTTCCGAAAAGGAAACGCTGACGTCGAGGCTGATCGATCGCCCACTGCGGCCGCTGTTTCCCGAAGGTCTCTACAACGACGTGCAAATCGTGGCGACGGTGCTCTCGGTCGATCCGGAAATCGATCCGGACGTTCCCGCGATGATCGGCGCGTCCGCTGCGGTCGCGCTCGCGGGCATTCCGTTCAACGGACCGATCGGCGCGGCGCGTGTCGGTTATGCGGACGGTCAGTACATCCTCAATCCGACGAAGACGCAGCTTGCGACATCGAAGCTCAATCTGGTCGTCGCCGGAACCGAAGCGGCCGTGCTGATGGTGGAGTCCGAGGCGCAGGAACTGCCCGAAGACGTGATGCTCGGCGCCGTCGTGTTCGGCCATCAGCAACAGCAGGCCGTCATCGACCTGATTCATCAGCTCGTCGAAGAGGGCGGCAAGCCGCTGTGGGACTGGCAGCCGCCGGCGAAGGACGAGGCGCTGATTTCGCGCGTCGCGGGCGTTGCGGAGGCGGATCTGCGCGATGCGTATCGTATCCGCTCGAAGCAGGCGCGCTCGCAGCGCATCAAGGAGATCGGCGCGAAGGTCGATACCGAATGCCTCGACGCCGACGCATCACCGGACGCGCGTCGTCATGCGGGTAACGTCCTGTTCGACCTCGAGGCCAAGATCGTCCGTGAACAGATTCTCGCCGGCGAGCCGCGGATCGACGGCCGTGATACCCGCACCGTACGCCCGATCCGCATTCGCACGGGCGTGCTGCCGCGAACGCACGGGTCGGCCTTGTTCACTCGCGGTGAAACGCAGGCGCTGGTCGTGGCCACGCTCGGCACCGCACGCGACGAGCAGATCGTCGACGCACTGATGGGCGAGTACCGCGATCGCTTCATGTTCCACTACAACATGCCGCCGTACGCCACGGGCGAGACGGGACGCGTGGGGTCGCCCAAGCGCCGCGAGATCGGCCATGGCCGGCTCGCGAAGCGCGCGCTGATCGCCGTGCTGCCGACTGTGGAGGAGTTCGCATATTCGTTGCGCGTCGTGTCGGAGATCACCGAGTCGAACG
>JAICVH010000137.1 GCA_025935435.1 Burkholderiales bacterium | reverse complement strand
GCTCGCCGAGCCGCACATCAAGGCATCGAACGACGCGATCAACGAATACAACACGGGCGTCAAGGAATACAACGCGCAGATCGAAAAGGCGAAGGGCAACTGACCGCGCAACCTACTCCGCCCGTCGCAGGTATCGCCGCGGGCGTTCGGCGCGACAGCTCCGGCGCGACCGACGCGTCGCCCGACATCATCGCGGCGGTCCTGCTGGAGGGATTCAACCGCCACTACGCGCTGTTCCGCGAATGCGCCCGTGCGGCGAAGCGCTATTTCGAAGCGGGGAACTGGCTCGCGATCGGCCACGTCGCGCGCGATCGCATCGACTTCTACGATCGCCGCGTCGCCGAAACCGTCGAACGCATCGAGCACGATTTTCGTTTCAGCCAGTCGGATAGCGGCGGTGATGCGTTCTGGGCGGAAGTGAAGCGTTGCTTCGTCGGCCTCCTGGTCGACCATCGGCAACCCGAGTGTGCCGAGACGTTCTTCAACACCGTGTCGTCGAAGCTGCTGCACCGTACGTACTTCCACAACCGGTGCCTGTTCGTGCGTCCATCCGCGTCGACCGAATACCTCGACGATGGTGCGCCGTCGTATCGCTCGTACTACCCGCGACGCGATGGCCTGCGTGCGGCGTTGATCGATGTGGTGCTCGATCTCCAACTCACGGCGCGGTTCGATGATTTTCGTGTCGACCTGATGCATGTGTTGGCCGCGGTGCGCCGCAGGCTGCCGCGACCGTTCGTCGTCGACGCGAATTTCCAGATCCAGATGCTGTCGAGTCTGCTGTTTCGAAACCAGACGGCGTACGCGGTCGGCCGCATCGTCAACGGTCCGCACGTGTACCCCTTCGTCGCGGCGATCAAGCGGCGCGGCGACGAACGCCTTTATATCGACACGCTGCTGACCGACGCGGGCGAATTGGCGCTGCTGTTCTCGGCAAATCGGGCGTACTTCCTGGTCGACATGGAAGTGCCGTCCGCGTACGTCGAATTTCTCCGCACCGTAGTTCCCGACAAGACCTCGTCGGAGCTCTACACGATGCTCGGATTGCAGAAGCACGGCAAGACACTGTTCTTCCGCGACTTCCTGCATCACCTCAAGCATTCGACCGACCGGCTCGTCGTTGCTCCGGGCATCCAGGGCCTCGTCATGTGCGTGTTCACGCTGCCGTCGTATCCGTACGTGTTCAAGGTGATCCGCGATCGAATTTCGCCGACGAAGGACACGGACGCCGCGCGAGTCAAGCAGAAGTACGCGCTCGTCAAGCATCACGACCGCGCAGGCCGCATGACGGACATCCTCGAATACTCGAACGTCGCGATCCCGCGCAGCCGCTTCACGGACGCGCTGATGCGCGAACTCGAGGATGCGATTGCGTCGCAGCTCGAATACGACGGCGATCACGTGATCATCCACCACGTGTACATCGAGCGACGGCTCGAGCCGCTCAACCTTTTCATCGAGAACGTCGACGATGGCGCACGGATGCGTGCCGTGCGTGACTACGGCAATGCGATCAAGGAACTGGCCGCGATCAACATTTTTGCCGGCGACCTGCTGTTCAAGAACTTCGGCGTCACGCGCTACGGCCGCATCGTCTTCTATGATTACGACGAGATCGAATACCTGACCGACTGCCGGTTTCGCAGGATTCCGCAGCCGCCCCCCGGCGTCGACGAACTGTCCGGCGAGACCTGGTATCCGGTGGGTCCGCGCGATATCTTCCCGGAGGAGTTTGCGACGTTTCTGCTGACCGATCCTGCGGTCAGGGATGCGTTTCTTGCCTTTCACGCCGACCTGCTCGATGCACGATGGTGGCAGGCGATGCAGGAAGCGAACCGCGGCGGACGTCAGATCGAGGTGTTGTCGTACCCGGAAAGCATTCGCTTTCGTCGCAAGACGGCGCGGCCGCGCTTCCGCGTGACCTGACCGGTGCCTCACACAGTGCTATCCTCGCGCGTCCCGTTTTCGACGGAGCCGTTCGATGTCGCGTGACCGCATCGCGTTGCCGCTCCTCGCAGCGTGCCTGCTTTGCGCCTGCCAGCAGGGGCCGACGAAGGAGGAGATCGAGGCGGCGAAGAACACCGTCGATTGCGAGCGTCCCGGTGAACGCATCGTCATACGGTTTGCCGAAGGCGAGGCCCGCCTGCTGATGGCGGACGGCACGCGCGTCGTGCTCTACCAGGTGCCGAGCGGATCGGGCATCCGTTATCTCAACGGCCTGATGGAACTGCGCGGCAAGGGTATGGACCTCGAGCTCACGCGTGAACAGGCGGCCGTGCACCTGAAGTGCAAGCCGTACGAGATCCCGAAGAAGGAGTAACGCGAAGCGACGGCGTCTCGATCGCGCTGTTCGCGCGTCAACGCGGGGTGCATGCTCAGTACTTGCGCATGCGCCCGCCCGGATCGACGTCGATGTACTGCCACCATTGGGACCGGATCGGATGCGGCACGTACGTCCCGATCCACGGATGCCGCACGCTGTCTTCGAGCAGGTGAAACGTCATCCGCCATGGCGCATACGCAACGACGAGTTGCGTCATCCGGTCGAACAGTCGCGTGCGCTCGGCTGAGTCGGGCAGCGTTCGCGCGCGCTCGTAGAGCGCATTGAATTCGGGCAGGTCGAAGCGCGCGTTGTTCTCCGGTCCGGAGGGCCCGTACAGCAACTGCATGAAATTTTCGGCGTCCGGGTAATCCGCGTTCCATCCGTCGCTGCGCATGGCGATCTTGCCCTCGCGTGCCATCTTGCGCAGTTCGGGCGTGCGGTCCTTTTTGATCGCAATGCGAATCCCGATCGCATCCATGTTCTTCTTCCACAGCTCGTCCGCCTGCCGCGATGCCGAATTCGGCGTCGACCAGCGATCGATCGTCAGCGGCTTGCCGTCGGGCATCTCGCGGTACCCGTCACCGTCGCGGTCCTTGTACCCGAAGCGGTCGAGCAGCGCACGCGACAGCGCCGGATCGTAAAGCTGCGCATCGGTCTTCAGCGCCGGATCGTGGCCGGCGATGTCCGGCGGTATCGGACCGTACGCGGGGACGGCACGCCCCTTCAGCAGCACGCGGATCGCCTCATCGTTGTCGTACGCCATTCCGATCGCGCGACGAAGCGCGATCTTGTCGAGCGTGTAACCCCCGACGATCGGGTCCTGCATGTTGAAGTAGAACCACCACGTGTTCGGACGCAGCAGCACGTCATGCACGATGCCGCGCCCGGCGAGCGCGGGCAGCAGCTTGCCCTTGGCGTCGAGCGCCTGTTCGACGAATTCGGTCGGCAGGATGTCGAGGAAATCGATCTCGCGGTTCATGAACGCGAGCCAGCGCGCCTGACCTTCCTCGATGATGTTCACTTCGATGCGCGCGGCGAGCGGCAGACGCTTGCCGCGCAACGCGGCGACGACCGGCTCGGACGCCGCGGGAACCGGCCCGGCCGGTTCATAGAAGGTCTCGCGGTAGTCGGGGTTCGCCGTCAGCACGATGCGCGCACTGCGCCGGTATTCCGTGAGCACGTAGGGGCCGCTTCCCACCGGATGCGCGCCGATGTCGTTGCCGTACGCTTCGACGACTTCGCGCGCCTGCGCCGCCACGTTCGGCACGGCGAGCACGTAGGGGAAACGCAGATCGGGTGCGGTCAGCCGGATGCGCAGCGTGTACCGATCGACGATCTCGAGGCCCGCGATCGGCGCGTCGTAATCGAATCGACCGCGCTTGGCCGCGTGTGCGCGGGCCTCGTCGCCCCCGATCAGCTTGCCTTCGATCAGCCACAGCCAGGGCGACTTCACCGCCGGGTCGAGGATCCGCTTGAAGCCGTAGGCGAAGTCATACGCCGTCAGTTCCCGACGCTTGCCCTTGAACGCCGGGTCGGCCGTGAAGTAAATGCCCTTGCGGATTCTGCACAGGTACGACTTGCCGCCATCCTCGACGGTGGGCATCGCTTCGAGCGCGCGTGGCACGAGGCGAACCGGTCGCGCCAGGTAGTCGTAGTCCAACATCGTGTCGAAGATGTTCACGATGATGCCGTCGGACGCAGCATCCGACGCGAACGCCGGGTCGAATGTCGTCTCGGCGATTGAATACGCGACGCGCAGCGTCTTGTTCGCGTCCGCGGCCGTCGCAGCGCTGGCGGCAAACGTTGCGCAGGCGAGTACCGCGCAGAGCAAGCGAAGGTTCACGATCGTATCGCGTGCCATTGATTCCGACGTCCGCAGCATCGTAGCATTCGTCCCGTGCACGACGGCCGACGGCCGGCGCGGCCGCGCGGTTCACAGACGGGCGAAACGAATGGAGATGAAACGGATGACCGGCGGCAGCCTGCGCGCGGCCGGATACGACGAACGTGCCCGCACGCTGGTCGTCGAACTGACGTCCGGGACGTTCGAATTCAGCGGTGTGCCTTCCGAGGTGTGGAGGCGCTTCTCCACGGCGTCGTCGCCATGGAGTTACTACCGCGACAACATCGACGAAGAGTACCCGTCGCGTCGCACGCGCTGATGCACGCGTGCATGCGCGGTCGCCGCTGGATCCGATCCGTCGCACGCTGCTCGATTCACGCGAGCGTGCGCAGTCGCCGCGCCGATCGGATCGGCGCGGCGCGTGCAATAGCGATTGTTACTGGATCGTGAGCTTGCGTCCGGCGACCGCGGGCTTCTTCACCAGCCTGAGCTCGAGTACGCCATTTTCGTATTTGGCTTCGCTCGCCGTTTCGTCGAGCTCGACGGGCAGGGTGAAGCTGCGATACACGTTGCCGCTGTAGCGCTCGGTGCGCAGGATGCGGGTGCCCTCAGCCGCCTCGACGAGCGGCTTGACCTCGGCTGCGATCGTCACCTGGTTGCCTTCGACGGCGACGTGGATCTCGTCCTTGCGTACGCCGGGGATTTCGGCGAAGACGACGTAGCCCTTGTCGTTCTCGGAGACGTCGAGCCGGATCCCCTGCGGCGCGGAACGATCGGAGCGCTCGGGACGGAAGAATTGACGGAACAGCGTTTCCACCGCCGGGTCGGCGAATGGATCGTAGATTTGCAGACTGGCCATGGTCGGTCCTCGAAAAAATGGAAATGTCGGGCGAATCGAAAGCGATCCGCCGCGGGCAATGGCAATCTAGGGGCGCCGGCGGGCAAATCAAGGGCACGGCCTGCTGCCCGCTCGCGCCGCGGCCTGGCGTGCGCCCCGCATCGAAGTGAACGATAATGACGCGCCATGAACGCGGCGCGGTCCCTGACGACAGCCCAGCGCACGACGCTCGAGTCGGCGCTGCAGGCGCGGCAGCGGGAGCTCCGCGCGGATGTCGCGGCCAAGCTCAAGACGCAGGACGACCCGCGCCTCGTCGGCTTGCGCAACCGGATGGAAGACACCGACGACTGGGCGGCGGCCGATGCCATGGCCGCCCAGGACATTGCGCTCGTGTCGCGCGACCTGGCCGAGCTCGCCAACGTCGAGCAGGCGCTCGCCCGGGTTGCCGACGGCAGCTACGGCGACTGCGCCGATTGCGGCAATCCGATTCCCTACGAACGCCTTGCCGCCTATCCGGCTGCCCGGCGCTGCGTCGCGTGTCAGGAGAAGACCGAGCAGCGCGAACGCGCGCGAAAGTAACGGCAGCGTTCGGCCCCGCGCCTCGTCAACGCGTCGTTCAAGCGGGTGTGTGCGGGTCGACCTGCGTCCTCAAACTCAACGCGTCGAGCGCCGCCCGGTCCGAGCGCTTGCCGGCTTCCGACGTGCGCGGCGAGCCGGCGGCGCATACCGCGCGAGCCACGCGAAGAACTCGCGATACCACAGCTGCGAATTCCGGGGTTTCAGAATCCAGTGGTTTTCGTCGGGGAAGTACACGAGCCGCGCCGGGACGTCCTTGGCCTTCAGCGAATTGAAATACTGCAGCGCCTGCGTCGCCGGAACCCGATAGTCGAGCTCACCGTGCACGACGAGTGTCGGCGTCGTCGCACGGCCGACGTAATGATGCGGCGACTGGCGCATGACCCGCCGTTCGTCGTCCCAATGGAACGCCCCCAATTCCTTTGCGAAGAATCGGTAGCCGTCAGTCGCCATCATGCTGACCCAGTCGTAACAGCCCGCGTGGCATACGAAAGCGCGGTATCGGTCCGCGTGGCCGTTCATGTACGCGACCATGAAACCGCCATAGCTGCCGCCCGCGGCGAGCAGCCGCGTGCGATCCACGTATCGCTGCCGCAGCAGATGGTCGGTCGTCGCTTCCACATCGGCGAGTTCCTTTTCGCCGTACCGACCGGTGATCGTTTCGAGGAATCTCTGACCGAAACCGGACGATCCGTGGTAGTTGACCGCCGCGACGACATAGCCCTGCGCGGCGAAGACCTGTGTGTTCCAGCGAAAATGCCAGCCGTCGTGGTGCGCGGCGTGCGGTCCGCCGTGGATCGAATGAAGCAGCGGCCACTTGCGCGTGCGGTCAAAGCCCGGCGGAAAGGTGACGAAGACCTGCACCGGCTCGTCGTTCCAGCCACGCACCGTCATCTCCTCGACCGCGCCGAACGCATGGCGCGCGAGCAGCGCACGGTTCAACGTTTCGAGCGGGCGTTCACTGCTGCCGTCACCGTTCGCAGCGAACAGCGCGGGCGGATGCAACGCGGTGTCGCGTGCGAACACGAGCACGTTGCCGTCGGCTGACCGCGCGTAGCCGCTGACGACGCCGCCGGCCACCAGTCTCGTCGGCGCGGCCTCT
>JAICVH010000644.1 GCA_025935435.1 Burkholderiales bacterium | reverse complement strand
GGCGGGGCGGGCAGCGTCGAGAGCTCGCGCTGCGGCGGGCGGATCGAATGAATGCGTGCGAGATTGGCGCCGAGCGATTGCACGAGCGCGCGCGCATCGGGTACGAGCGCTGGCTCCCGCGTCAGGCGATGCGCCTGCGCAACCCCGTTGATTCGCTGCATCAGGAAAAACGTGCGACCCAGCACGCGCGGGTCGGTGCATAGCAGCAAGGGCGCAGGTGTTGCGATGCCGGCCTGATGGGCAACGCGAAGCACGGCGAATTCTTGCGCGCGGGTCAGGCTCGAGGCGACCGTCGACGCAGCGTCGGTGCGCAGCACGTAACGGTGCTCGCCCTGCCAAGCGCCGCCGTCGATGACGACGTCGAGCGACCAGTTGTCCTGGATCGCGCCGCCCGAAAGCCGTTCGTAACGCGTGACGCGTACGGCGTGCGCCTGCGTCGCCTCGCGCAGCCACTGCGCAAGTGCGACTGCCGGCGACAGGTCGGCGACGGCGCCGCTCACTCCGCCTTCGCTTCGCTCTTTTCGGGTGAGCGACGTCCGCGAAGAATGCGCCTGGCGATGCTGAACCGGTGCACTTCGGACGGGCCATCGTAAATGCGGAATGCCCGCAGATCGGCAAAGATCCGCGCGACGATCGTCTCGTCGGTGACTCCCTGTCCACCGAGGATCTGCACGCAGCGATCGACGACGCGCCACGTCGCCTCCGACACGATGACCTTCGCGCGACTCGACTCGTGCAGCGCAAGTTCGCCGCGGTCCAGCACCCACGCGCAGTGCCAGATCGCGAGGCGCGCGGCGTGCAAGTCCATCTCGTTGTCTGCGAGCATGTAGCCGACACCCTCATGCTCACCGAGCGGCTTGCCGAACGCGTGGCGTCGCCGGGCGTACTCGATCGCGACATCTTGTGCGCGCCGTGCGGCGCCAAGCCAGCGCATGCAATGCGTGAGCCGTGCCGGCGACAGCCGGACCTGCGCGTAGTGGAAGCCCTTGCCGACCTCACCGAGGACGTCGGTTGCCGGAACGCGCAGACCCTCGAAGCGGACGACGCCGTGTCCACCGGTGAAGCAGGTGTCGAGACTGCGCATCGCGCGCTCGAGGACGATGCCTGTGGCGTCCATGGCGGACACGAACATCGTCGCGCCCGAATCCTTCGCGTCGGCCATGATGATGGCGAAGGCCGCGCCATGCGCACCGGTGATGAACCACTTGCCGCCGTTGATCACATAGCTGTCGCCATCGCGTTCAGCCGTCGTATTCAGCATCGACGGGTCGGAACCGGCGCCTGGCGCGGGCTCGGTCATGCAGAAGCAGGAGCGAACCGTTCCGGTCGCGAGCGGCCGCAACCAACGCTCCTTCTGCGCCGGCGTGGCGACGGCCTCGAGCAAATGCATGTTGCCTTCGTCGGGCGCCGCGACGTTCAGCGCGATCGGCCCGAGCGGGGAGTAACCCGCTTCCTCGAAGACGACCGCGCGCGCGACGTGCGAAAGCGCGAGGCCTCCGTATTCACGTGCCACGTGCGGCGACAAGAGGCCGGCACTTCGCGCGCGTTCGATCAGGTCGCCGCGCAAGTCATCCGTCGGGCCATGCGCCGTGCGGCGCGGGTCCGCTTCGAACGGGACGATCTGGTCGGCGACAAATGCCCTTACCCGGGTTTGCAGCGCAGCGAGATCGGGTGGAAGCTCGAAGTCGACGGCCATGGCTGCTCGCGACGGATCCGCCGCCTAGATGTCGAAGAAGACGGTTTCCTGCGGTCCCTGCAGGTGGATGTCGAAGCGGTACACCGTTGTGCTGCCGCGCGCTTCGCGCTCCGCGATCAGCGTGTTGCGCCGAAGTTCCCATTCGATCAGATTCAACACCGGATCGGCCGCATTCGCCTCGGCCTCGTCGGAGAAATACATCCGTGTATTGAGACCGAGATTGATGCCGCGTGCGACGATCCACAGGTTGAGGTGCGGCGCCATCGCGCGGCCGGCGCGGCCCGACACGCGACCCGGCTTGATCGTTTCGAAGGTCCAGACGCCGGTCTTGAAATCGGAGCAGG
>JAICVH010000040.1 GCA_025935435.1 Burkholderiales bacterium | reverse complement strand
GCTCGTCGACACACTCGATCGCGCGCTTGGTCGCGCGGCAGACCCCCGTCTGCCTTATGCGCCGCCGCCGCGCTTCGAACGCACGTTACCGCTTCCCGCTCCGGTCGACGATGTCGAAGCACTCGGCTTTGGCGTGCAGCGGCTCGTCCACCAGCTGGCGGGGTGGCTGCTGGCGCGCGGCCTCGGCGTCGTGCGGCTGTCGCTCGTGCTTCATCACGAACGGCATGTTCGCGCGCGCGGAACGCCGCCAACGCGGGCGACGTTTGCGCTCGGTGCTCCTGCACGCGCACCCGCGCATCTCGTGTCCGTGTTGCGTGAGCGGCTGGCAAAAATCGCGCTGCCGGCACCCGTCGAAGCGATCGTTCTGACAAGCGATGAAACCGCAGCGCTCGCGGGTCACAATCTCGGCCTGTTGCCTGAAGACGAGGCCGGCACTGTCGTCGTTCCGCTCGTCGATCGGCTGCGCGCACGCCTCGGCGACGACGCGGTCGTCACGCTGCAGGCGCAAGCGGAGCACCGTCCCGAATACGCGATGCGCGAAACAGCCTGCGCCACATCTCCTGCGCGCACGGGTGCGCCGAGCATCGTGAACACTCGCCGTGCTCGCGCAACGGATGACCCCGCGCGGCAAGCGCGGCGGACTTCACGCCATGCGCGCAGCAACGACATCTCTGCGCGACAAGCGGCCCCGACCGTCGCGCCGCGTCCCGCATGGCTGCTGGAGGAAGCGCAGCCCCTCGGAGCAACGCTCGAAGCGAAGCCGTGGATCCTTCGCGACGGTCCTGAGCGTATCGAGTCGGGATGGTGGGACGGTCGCGATTTCCGGCGCGATTACTTCGTCGCCGAAACGCCGCGCCGGGAAATCGTATGGATCTACCGCGACCACCGTTACGGTACCGACGATGGCGAGTGGTTCCTGCACGGTTATTTCGCGTAGCCGACTCACTCTTCCATCGCCAGGCGGCACGCGTCGTCATCGGACAGGCGCGCACCCTCGGCAAGCAATGCGGTGAGTCGCTCGTGAGTCAGCTTCTGTTGCAGCAGATCGAGCAGTTGTGCGCGCAGCCGCGCTTCGTTCGGCTGCCGCAGATTCTCTCCCTGCGCAAGAAACGCCGCGTCGGCAAACCCCTCGAGCCGCGCCGCGTCGTCGATGCGACCGCGAAGCGCGACACGCAGCGCGATATGGTCGAAGTAGCCCCAATGCGAGCCCACCTCGCGCAGGATCGGGATGGCCTCGCGCGTCACGGCGAGCGCCTCGTCGAGTTGGCCCGCCTCGGTCAGCACGCCTGCGAGGTTCCCAAGCGGATTGCCGAGCGAACTCCGCGTCGCATCCGGTGATTCCCGCACGGTCTGCACTGTCTCGCGGATGACGCGGATCGCGTCATCGAGATCGCCCCGCGACCACACCATGTCGGCAAGGTTGCTGATCACCATCAGCGCGTCCCAGTCCGCGCCGGCCATCCGGAACAGCTCGAGCGCACGCCGTTGCATGACGTCGGAGGCCGCATCGTTCCCCTGCATCGTTTGCAGATGCGAAGCAGCGACGTAATAGCGCGCGAGATGGCGCGGCCGGCCCGCACGCTCCAGCAGCACGCGTGCCTCTTCGAGCATCGCGTCGCCGCGCGCGCGTGTCGTGAGTGGCGTCGCGAGCTGCGATCCAAGTCTCGCCAGCGCTTCGCCGAGCGTCATTGGATCGTCGATCGTGCGCAGCAGCCCAATGGCTTTTTCCAGCGCTGCCGTCGTCTTGTCGGCGCTGCCGTCGTACCAGATCATGCCGACGCCGAGCCAGAAGCGGGCGGCGATCGCGGGATTGGTTTCCGCCGTTACGAACGGCATGGCTGCGTCGAAGCGGTCCCGTGCTTCCCCCAGCAGCGATAGGCCGTACCAAAGACGCGAAGAGGCAGCGAGCAGCGCGACGCCGAGTTGCACATCGCCGTCGGGCCCGAACGCAAAATCGAGTGCGGCGCGAAGGTTGTCGCGTTCGGGCGCGTAGCGGGCACGCCAATCGCGGTCCGACAGCAGCGACCATTCATCGAAGCTCCGCTCGAACAGCGACCGGTAATGCACGGCATGCCGACGTTTGGTCGCGAGCGTTTCATCGGCATCCGCGAGCTTCGCGAGCGCATACGCGCGTGTTGTTTCAAGCAGACGCAAGCGTCGGCCTTCGCCGGCCGCGTCGGTTGCGACCAGCGAGCGCGCGACGAGATGCGACAGGTGGTCCATCGCTTCGAGTGCGTCGATCGTCTTGTCGGCGACGACTTCCGTCGCGGCATCGACGGTGAAGCCGCCGGCGAACACGGCGAGCCGACGGAATATCGATCGCTCACCTTCGTCGAGCAGGCCGTGACTCCAGTCGAGCGTCGCGCGCAGCGTCTGCTGTCGCGGTAATGCGGTGCGTGCGCCCCGTGTCAGCAGCCGGAAGCGCTCGTCGAGCCGCGATGCGAGCGTTTCCACGCCGAGCGTCGATGCCCGCGCGGCCGCCATCTCGATCGCGAGTGCAATGCCGTCGAGGCGACGGCATATCGCCGCGACGACGCCAATGGTTCGGGCATCGAGACTGAAACCTGCGTCGACCGCCCTCGCCCGCTCGACGAACAGACGGACAGCGGGTGCTGCGATCAACTCTGCCTCTGAAACACGTTCGTCTGGAACCGACAACGACGGCACACGCAACACATGCTCGCCGGATACGCCGAGCGGCTCCTGTGACGTCGCCAACACCTGCAAATCCGGCGCTGCGGCAAGCAACGCCTCGACCATCGTTGCGACCGCGCCGATAAGGTGCTCGCAGTTGTCGACGATCAGCAGCATCACCTTGTCGCGAACGCGGCTCGCCAGCAGTTCCAACGGGCCGAGATCGCCCGACGACTCGATACGCAACGCCGTTGCGACGGTGCTTGCAACCAGGGCGGGGTCCGCGATCGGCGCGAGTTCGACCATCCACACACCGTCCGCATGGCGGTCTAGCCGTCGTGCGCCCGCGTCCAGCGCCAGCCGCGTCTTGCCGACACCGCCTGCACCCGCGAGCGTCACCAGGCGGCTCGCGTCGAGCAATTGCTGGACTTCTGCCAGCTCGGCCTCCCTTCCAATGAGCGCGCTCGATTGATGCGGCAGGTTCGTGCGCCGCACGTCGCTCGTGCGCAGCGACGGGAACTCGCGTCGCAATCCGGCCACATCCACCTGGTACACGCCGACCGGTTGCGCCGGGTCGTCGAGCGGGTGCGCGCCAAGCAAGCGCAGCGGATGCCGATGATCCCGCTCGGCGACGACCAGTTCCGCTGCCGACGCCGTCAACAGGATCTGGCCCCCGTGGCCGAGCGGCAGCAGCCGCGCGACGCGGTTCACTGCGGGACCGAAGTAGTCGTCGTCGCGGCGCTGCGCCGTCCCCACATGCACGGCCATGCGCACGGCGAGACCGCCGACGTCCGACCAGTCGCGCGCCGCAAGCGCCTGCTGCGCCGCGACGGCTGCATTCAACGCATCCGCCGGGAGCGCGAACACCGCATAGAAACCGTCGCCGGTGGTCTTGAATACGCGGCCGTCGTGCGCAGCAATCGCGGCGGTAAGCAGTGCGTCATGCAGGCCGACCGCCGATTGCATCGCGACTCGATGGTCGAGCCACCGGGGGCTCGAGCCCTCGATGTCCGTGAACAGGAACGTCAGGACGTCCGCTTGCGCAGCGCTCGGGCGCTCGGGGCGTGGTTGCAGCACAGGCAGCGAAGCGGCATTCGGGTCGCTCATGTCGCAACACGCGTTTCGGTCGAAGTGCCGCAGTGTATCTCTGATCGTTCACGGAATAGGGCATGGCCTGACGCGCTGTCCGCGAGTACCATGACATCGCGGCAGATCGTCGAATCGCAGACCGCATGGATTATTCGCTGACCGATCGCGTCGAGCGCGAAGTGCGCATCGGCTCGGGTGCTGCATCGCTCGCGGGCGATCTCACCCTTCCGGCCGGTGCCAAAGGCATCGTATTGTTTGCGCACGGCAGCGGGAGCAGTCGCCGCAGTCCGCGAAACGTCTGGGTCGCGGGTCATCTGCAGCGTGCCGGCCTCGCCACGCTGCTATTCGATCTGTTGACCTCGGACGAGGAAGCGCGCGACGCGCGCACACGCGAGCATCGATTCGACATCGAGCTGCTGACGCGGCGGCTCGTCGACGCGACGCAATGGGTGGACACGCAGCCCGAACTGCTCACGCTGGCGCTCGGCTACTTTGGCGCAAGCACCGGCAGCGCCGCAGCGCTTGCGGCGGCGGCGCAATTGGGCACTCGCGTGCTTGCCGTCGTGTCGCGCGGCGGGCGCCCCGACCTCGCCGGAGCCTCAGCGCTCACCAACGTAACGGCAGCGACGCTCCTGATCGTCGGCGGCAACGACGACGTCGTCGTGGCGCTGAACCAGGCCGCTTCGCGCGCAATGACCTGCGAACGGCGTCTCGCGATCGTGCCGGGCGCGACGCACCTCTTCGAAGAGCCCGGAACGCTGCAACACGCCGCCTCGCTCGCCGCAGAGTGGCTGGTCGAGTATCTGATCGTGCAATCGGCGCGCTGACAAGCCGCGATGCAGTTCGCTGATCGCCGACAGGCTGGGCGCTGGCTCGCGAGCAAGCTCGAACGCTATCGTGATGATGGCAGCGTGATCGTGCTCGCGTTGCCGCGCGGCGGCGTTCCTGTCGCATTCGAGGTTGCGCAGGCGCTGAACGTGCCGCTCGACGTATTCATCGTGCGCAAGCTGGGCTTTCCCGGTCACGAGGAATTCGCGATGGGCGCGATCGCCACCGGCGGCGTCATGGTGATGAACCCGGATCTCGCGGGCATTCACGTCGACGAGGCAGCGGTCGAAGCCGTCGTGGCGCGCGAGCGTGCCGAACTCGATCGGCGGCAGGTTCTGTATCGCGATGATCGAGCGCCCGCCATGCTGGAGGACCGCACCGCGATCCTCGTCGACGACGGTCTCGCGACCGGATCTTCGATGTTGGCGGCGGCCGCCGCGGTCAAGCGTCAGCAGCCTCGATCCGTTGTGGTCGCGGTGCCCGTCGCGGCCGCGGAAGCCTGCCAGGCGTTACGCCGCGAAGTCGACGATGTCGTTTGCGCGGCGACGCCGGCGCCGTTTCGCGCCGTCGGCCTGTGGTACGAGGATTTCCGACAAGTGACCGACGCGGAGGTCCGTCAACTGCTGCAAGCGGCGTGGGCGACCGAAGAACGAAAGTAGCAACAAAGTAGGGTCAGACTCGACTTTCCGCGGACGCATCGCGTGCTGAATGCGGTCTAGCGAAAGTCGAGTCTGACCCCACTTCAAATGCCCGCGTACCACTGGTAACCCTGGTCCTCCCAGTAGCCACCCCTGCCCTGCCCGATGTGCGCGAAGCTCTCGACGAGCTCGACGCGCATCACGTACTTCGCGTGCTTGTACCCAAGCTGCCGCTCGACGCGCAGGCGGATCGGCGCCCCGTTCGCGATCGGCAACGGCCGGTCGTTCAATGCATAGGCGAGCAGCGTCTGCTCGTGGTACGCGTCATCCATGTCGATGCTTTCGTAATACGGCGATTCGCCTCCCTCTTCCATCGGATCGGCGCAATGAAACACGACGTAGCGTGCGGCCGGCGTTGGCTGGACGGCACGAAGCAGCGCGGACAAGCGGGCACCCTGCCATTTGCCGATCGCGCTCCAGCCCTCGACGCAATCGTGCCGCGTGATCTGGGTGCGGCTCGGTAGGGCGCGCAACTCCGCGAGCGTGAAGCGACGGGGACTTGTCACGAGTCCACCGACGTCCAACGCGTAATCGGCGAATCCGTTCCTCGCAAGCGCGGCGTACTCCGCGTTGTCCGGCTCCGCGGTGCCATTGCTGCGGAACGTCGGCGACAGATCGGCGGGACCGTATTCCTGCGCCATCGCCTTGCGCCCGGTGACGAGTTTCGCAACGCGCTCGTTCAGGCGTTCGGCCGAATCGAGGATGCGCGGAAACCATTCCGTTTGCGACAATCGATCGCAACCGGCCACACCGATCGCGCCAAGCAATGCGCCGGTGCGCGCGAGGAATCGCCGCCGGCTGCGCATGCCGTTGCGTTCGTCCCGATCACTCACGCAAAGGCTCCTGTGGCACGCGATAGCGGCCGGTGATCATCGAGCGCACGTTGTTCCAGAGTCCGGTGACGATCACCTCGAACACATGAATAAGCACGAATCCGACCAGCAGCCACGCGATGATGAAGTGCAGCGAACGCACCGACTGCCGTCCGCCGAACCAGTCGACCCAGCCACCGAACAGCGTATCGAGCCGCGGCGACATCCCGAATCCCATCAGGATCACGAGCGGTAACAGCACGAAGATAACGGTGAGATAGGCGAACTTCTGCAGCACGTTGTAGCGCTTCGCGGCCTCACCGGTCGGATGCCGAAAGCGCAGGTGATCGACGATCGACGCGCCGATCCCGCGAACATCCATGCGCGTGGGCCACAGGTCGCGCGCCAGGTGCCGGCTTGCGATCACGTAGAGAACGTAGCAAAGCCCGTTGATGAGGAATATCCACGCGAAGAAGAAGTGCCATGCGCGAGCCATGGACAACCATTGATGACTCGGTACAGTGAGCCACCCCGGGAACCCCTGCGCGTACGCACGGCCCTCGTCGGTCGACACGCCAAGCACCCCGGTGGTGGTGAACTCGCGACCAAGGATGCGCGTGTAGCCGGTCATCCGCCCCTGGCTGTCCTGCCGCGCACCGATTTCGAGCCACGCCGGGCGACCGGTGTACGACGACGCACCCCAATAGAGGGCTGGATGCGAATTGAAAATCTGCAAGCCGCTCATGAACATCAACGTCAACGCTACCACGTTGACCCAGTGCATGATGCGTACCGGCAACGCATGCCGACGGTAGAGTTCATGCGTAGGGACCGCGCGTGGACGCGCGGCCGCGTGGGCGGACGGCAAGGCGGGGCTAACGGGCTGGTCCATTCGGTTGCTTGGTCGCAATTGGCGTCGTGAAGCTTACGACTTCAGATCGAGCGCCGGAAGTCGACGCGTCGCCTGCAGCGCCGACAACGCCGCCCACGCGATCGCCGTGAAAACCGCGCCGGCAATGAACGTCGCCGCGGACCCGAACGACTGCCACAGCCAACCGGCCAGGCTGCTCGCGATGAGCAGCGCAACTCCGCAGGCGAGGTTGAAGAGCCCGAACGCCGTGCCGCGCAGATCGGCGGGCGCAGTGGCCGCCACCAGTGCAGCGAGCAATCCCTGCGTCAGTGCCATATGCAAGCCCCACAGCGCAGCGCCGGTCAACACGCCGGTGACGCTGCCGGCCAGCGCCAGGACGAGGTCGCTCGCGACGAGGACGGCGAGTCCCGCCGACAGCAACGCAGTCGCGTGCCCACGATCGGCGGCGCGTCCCGCCGGGAGTGCGACCGCCGCGTAGACGATCGCCATCACGACCATCACCCACGGAGCACCTGTGGTACCCATGTCCGAGTCCTGCGCGCGCAACACCAGAAACGCTTCGGAAAAGCGCGCGAGCGTCAGCACGAACGCAATCGCAGTGACGACGTAGAACGACGCGCGAAGTCGATGGGCATCGCGCCACGACACACGCTTCGAGGCGCCGACCGCGCCCGCTTCGACGCGCGGCTCGTGCACACCGAACACGAGCAGCGCGACACAAAGCGCCGCAGGGATCACGGCCACCCAGAAGGCTGCGCGAAAATTCCCGGCGAAGTAACCAATCGCAGCAACCGCGAGCAGCGGACCGGCGATCGCGCCGATCGTGTCGAGTGCCTGTCGCAATCCAAATGCAGCCCCGCGGATGGCAGCAGGTGTCAGGTCCGCGATGAGCGCATCGCGCGGTGCGCCGCGGATGCCTTTGCCGACGCGGTCGGCAAAGCGCGCCGCAACGACGAAACCGAGCGTCGGCGCAAGCGGGAACGCGAGCTTCGAGACGCCGGCAAGGCCGTAGCCGAGCACGACGAGCGGCTTGCGGCGGCGCCATACGTCTGACCAGTATCCAGAGAACACCTTGACGATCAGCGCGATCGCCTCGGCCACGCCTTCGATGATGCCGACGACGAGTACCGACGCCCCCAGTGCGCCGACCATGTACAGCGGCAGCAACGCGTGAATCAGTTCGCTCGACGTGTCCATGAGCAGGCTCACGAAGCCGAGCGTCCACACACCCGCGGGGATGCGCGCACCGCGATCCGGTGCGCGCTCCGCGCGCGTCAACGTCCGAACTCGAACGCGTTCGTGAGATCGCCAGCGCCCGCGCGGACCCCCGGCAGCGGCTGCAGGTCGAAGCGCCGCGTGATGAACTTGAGTATGGAAGTCGTATCGTAGGACGTGTGGTCGATGTAGCCCCGCTTCGCATACGGCGACACGATGATCGCCGGAATGCGCGACCCCGGACCCCAGCGGTCGCCCTTCGGGGGAGCAACGTGATCCCAGAAACCGCCGTTCTCGTCGTACGTCACGATGATCGCCGTCGATGACCATAGCGGCCCGGCCTTGATCTTCGAGATGAGATTCGCGACGTGTTCATCGCCCGACAGGATGTCCGCGTAGCCGGGATGCTGGTTCAGGATGCCGGTCGGCTTGTAGAAAACCACCTGCGGCAGTTGCCCCTGGTCGATTGCAGCGACGAGTTGCGTGTAGTCCTTGAGATGCCGCTCGCGATCGGCGGTTCCGGGTGCGAAACGGGCGAAGTAGTTGAACGGCTGGTGATGCGTGACGAAATACGGCGCGCCATTCGCGCGCGTTGCGATCACTTTCCGCGGCGCATCGGGCGGTTGCATACCGTCCTTGACCGCGTCGTCCCACGCCCCCGAATACCAAACCCACGACACGCCTTTTGCGGACAGCGTGTCGCCGATCGTCATGATTTTTTGTGGTGGCAGCGAATGCTTGGATGGATCCGCGAAGCGCGCATCGCCATCCTTCGCCGGTGGCACGCGCGAGGGTTGATACGGCGGTTGCGTCGTGTTGACCGAATACCCGTCCGGCGTCACCTCCCCGCCCAGGAACTCGCCGGCGCCCGTCATCACGGAGGCCGGTGACGTCGGCCGCGTTTTCAGCCAGCCGCGTTCGTCGACCTGCGCACGGAGATTGGCGGGCGCGTGATCATCCATCGGCGTGCAGGCGCAGATCAACCACAGGTGATTGAGGTACGACCCGCCGAAGGCGCCCATGAAGAAGTTGTCGGCCAGCGTGTACTCCTGCGACCATTTCCACATTGGAAGCTTCGACCCGTCGTAGTAGCCCATCGAAAGCGCGCCGGCGTCGGACGCGGCCACGAACCGATCGTTGCGACCGCCGTTGATTTGCTCCTGGTTGCGATAGAACTCGTGGATGAGATCCCGCGTCGGCGTACCGAGCGCCAGGTTGATCGGCGGGGCGTCGATGCGAAACGGGCGATTGGGGAGGTCGCGCGGGAATGCGGGATCGGGCTCCTTGCCCTTCCACACCGGTGGCAGCGCGGCGAGCGGCTTGCCATCGCGATCGACCTGTGTGTACTGCGCAGGCGTTGCGTTCGCGATGCCGTTCGCGCCTGGAAACAATCCGTACAGGTTGTCGAAGCTGCGGTTCTCCGCAAAGATGACGACGATGTGTTCGATCTTCGCGAGTCCGGCGCGCTCGCCAGCCGGGGGAACGGCACATCCACCGATGACGATCGCAAACAGCGCTGCAAGTACTGCAAACCCGAAACGTCGCTTCATCGTTCCCCCGTTTGATGTGTTCAATGACGTCATGCGGCCTCGACGAGCACGACATCTGCGCGAACCGTACCTGCACGCTCGTGACGTGCAACGACGTTGATCGTCGCGCCTGCCGCGCCGCGAACGATCCATTCGAGCTTCAGCCGATCGTCGGTCACGTTGTAATCCGGCCAGAACGACACGCCGGTGTGCTTGTAGGCCTTGCCTTCGAGCTGCCCCACGTCGTCGCGGAGCTTGCCAGTCGCAAGCGTTGCGCCATCCGGCAGCGTGATCTCCGCGACGACGCCGCGCACGGTTTTCCGCGCGAGTGCGCGCTTCGACACGTACGTCGGCAGCCACCCGGTGTTCTGCAGCACGAACGTGATCTTCCAGGTGTCTTGGCCAAGCGCGCTCGCGCCTGCATGGACGACCTCGAGCTTCGGCGAACACAGCGCCTGCCAGAGCAGCCAGCGCGGGAATCGTTCGAGCTCGCGCGCAAGCACCGGCAGCGGCGGATTGCCGAACGCGTGGAAGCGATCCCAGCCGCCGATTTCCACGCGGCCTAGCTGCGGGTGCTCGAAGGGCCGCCACGACCGGTGCGCGGCGCCGCCGAGCTGCTGCTCGCTCCAGCGATAAAGCTTGAGGTCATCATCGATCGGATGGTCGCGAAACCAGTCGATGAACTTGTAATCCTTGATGCCGGCTTCTCGCATCGGTGACCAGATCTCGACGACCCACGAGAACAGGCCGAGGTGCTCGTAGATCCAGTCGAACGTGCCGCCGATGACCGATTTCGGGTGATAACGGAATTCGTGATACACGGAAATCGCGGGATAACCGGTCAGTTCCGTGCCCTTGCGCCCCGCTGCCTGGTAGAACCACAGGTCTTCGGCGTCCATCTCGTCATCGGACTGGTGTTCGAACGGCCGCAGCAGCACGCCGCTCCATGTGTGGAAGCTCGTGCCCGCCGTGATGTTGGGATGACGAACAATGAAGTCGACGACGGCGCGAATCTCCGGCTCTGACGTCGGATACGGGCCGGCACCGAGCTGCTCGAATTCCTGCCGCCAGCTCGCCGGGAAATTGCGGTTGAGATCGAGGCGTTGCCGCGGCCGCTTGACCTTGAGCGTGTGACCGTCCCAGCCGTCGTAACGACCTTCCGGCACGATCCGATAGTACGTACCACCCGTTTCGATCGGATCGCGCCGGACCATCAGCGCAGGTTCGGCCGGATGCGGTTTCCAGAGGCCGTTCGGGTCTTCGATGCGCATCTGCAGGATGCGGCCGTCGCCATCGATGTCCTCGACGACGAGTCCCTC
>JAICVH010000224.1 GCA_025935435.1 Burkholderiales bacterium | reverse complement strand
TGGAGCGCGAGCTCGACGCCCGACCCGAACCGCGCGCGCCTGGCGGGTCTTCCGGCAGCTCGCCATTGCCGTCGGCCGACTGCCCGGTAATCGCGCCGGCGCCCGGCCCCGCGCCCAGATCAACGCCGGTGGTCGGATCCGCATCGAGGTCGGACATCAGCCGTTCCTTGGTCTGCTCTCCGAGCGCCTGTTCGTCGCCGTCGAGTCCGACCGAGAAACTGCCGTCACCGTCCTTGTCGGCGTTCTGCATCGCCTGCTGTCCATCCACGAATTCCCACTGCGGACCCTGATTCCACGGCCCGCGCATGTCTCCTTCACCGACGGACAGATTGAAATACTTGTTCGCGAACTCCGGCATGCCTGGCAACTTGCCGGTCGGGAAATTGGGCTCGATGGCGTACAGCGCTTTTTCGAACGATTTCTGATGCGCGATTTCACGCGTCATCAGGAATCCCAGCGCCTCCGCGACGCCCGCGTCGTCGGTCAGATTGATCAGCCGCTCGTAGATGATCTTCGCGCGCGCTTCGGCGGCGATGTTCGAGCGGAGATCGCACGTCGGATCGCCGATCGTATCGATATACGCGGCCGTCCACGGCACGCCGCCGGAATTGGTGAGCGGTGCGCCGGCACCGTACAGCAGCGACGTCACGTGACTGTCGCCGCCCTGATTCATTCGCCTGAACAGTTCACCCTGCTCGGCAAGGCCTTCCGCAACCGCGCCCTTCATGCCCTTGTTCAACATGCAGACGATCGTGCCGATCACTTCGAGGTGACTGAGCTCTTCGGTTGCAATGTCGTACAGCATGTCCTTGCGACCCGCGTCGTCCTCGGCGATCGCCTGTGTGAAATAACGCATGGCGGCTGCGAGCTCGCCTTGCGGCCCACCAAATTGCTCGAGCATCAGATTGGCGAGCACCGGGTCGGTCTGCGAAACGCGGACCGTGTACTGCAATCGCTTGTTGTGTGCAAACATCGGATGAACTCCTCTCGGGAATTGCGAGTGTCCGAACGAAATGCCGGAAACAGTCGCCGGACCTTCAGAGTTAGCAAGGTCCATTCCCCGCTCGGTCGCGCGGCGGCGATCCGACCGCCACGCACGCCGAAATTACGCGAGAAGTCGCTGCGTATTGACGACGATGGGTGTCGTTGTTGCGCGCTCGATCAAAGCACGAGCGCACGTAATCACAAGGGCTCCGAACTGCAATGCTGCCGGTAAAGCTGCCCGATCGCCTCGCGTCAACGCACGAGACGACCGCGCCATCGGAAGCGCGGAAGGACTGCGGGTCGCCGGCTAGTGGCTGTCGCCCGAGAGAAACGACGGCAGCGACGTGAACTCGATGCCTTCGTCGGTGAGCGCCTTCGCCTCATCGCGCGACGCCTGGCCGCGGATCGCACGGGGTGGCACTTCCTGATAGTGGATCTTGCGCGCCTCGTCGGGGAAACGTCGACCGACGTTTTCGGTGTTTCGAACGATCTCGCGCAATTTGACGAGCGCTTCCGCCGGCAGGCTGGGGACGTTGTCCGCGACCGGCGCGCGCTCTTCAGTGGCTTCGGCCGCCGGTACGTTGTCCCGCGCGACGCCCTTGGCGACGCTGACGCGCGCGGACGGAAGCCGCTCGATGTGTGCGTCATCGCAGATCGGACAGGTGACGAGCGCGCGCTCCTGCTGTCGCGCGAACTCCTCGCCCGAGGCAAACCAGCCCTCGAAGCGATGGCCATGCGCACAGCCGAGTTCGAAAATGATCATGTCGTCGAGAACGGTTGTGTGGTGGGGCGCGTTGACCCACCACGGTAATCCGTACGTCAGCTTACGTGTGCCGCGGCTCCGCGACCGCACCGCCCGTCGGGCGCGTCTCCTCGACCGTGTCGGCGCGCTCGATGCGCCACATCTGGTACTTCACCGCCATCACGCAACCGAAAACGATGGATGCGAAGGTCAGGATCGACCCGATGGCAAGCGTCGAAATTCCCGTCAAGCCCTGCCCAATCGTACAGCCCAGCGCCGTGACCCCGCCAAAGCCCATCAGTATGGCACCCACGACATGATTGCCGATGTCCTCGATCGACGCGAAGCCCTCCCAGCGGAAGGTTCGTGTCAGGAGCGCCATCGCCGCTGAGCCCACCAGCATCCCGAGCACCCCGGCGATGCCAAACGTCACGATGCGGGACTGATCCGTCCACAGCATCAGCAGTTCAAGCAGATAAGCCGTGGGGGCGACGAAACTGTACGACTCCATGCGGCCGGAATTGGTCGCGACGAATTTCTCCTCGAGCGTCTGCGGATCCTCGGCGAGATGACCCAGATGTCCCGACACGTACCAGCCGCCGACGATGACGGCTCCGATGACGAGTCCGCCGATCACGAGTTCGGGCGTCGTGCGGAAGTCGCGGTTGGCGAAGACGAACAACGCAATCGCCGCCGCGACGACGAGCGGCAGCCATAGGCGAACAGCGGAAGCGAGGCCCGCGGACACGGCAAGCGCAGGCAGGTCGGAGGACTGTGCCGCGACGTCGAGCCGCAACGTGTCGAGCAGGTTCACGCGCAGTGGCGCGAACGCGCCTTTGAGCGTCATGTACGCCGCTGCGGCGAGAAACACCATGACGATCACCGACTTCAGGTTACCCGCGCCGGCGCGAATCAGCGTCTTGCTTCCGCAGCCGGAGGCGAGCGTCATGCCGAAGCCGAAACAGAAGCCGCCGATCAGGTGGGAGAGCCACGGCACGCTGGCGCCCGTGTAGATCGTCTTCGCGGTGTCGATCTGGCCGGCCGCCTGCAGCGCGGCCGTGCCCGCGATGGCGACCACAATGGCGAGCAACCACATGCGCATCCGACGCCAGTCACCGAAGTTCACGATGTCGGTGATCGAGCCCATCGTGCAGAAGCTCACCCGATGCGCGACCGCGCCGAACACGAAGGCCAGCGCAAAGGAGAGACCGGTGACGAGCGCAGTCAGCTGAGTGGATTCCTGCATACGCGTTGGATCGAAGAGCCGTCATTATCGCGCGACCCGCATGAGGGGCGCCCCGGGTCACTCTACGTCCCCGGGCCGCGTGATGAACACGCCGGAGACTCGCGCTTGACCTCCGACGAGGCGCCGAGCCGCGCGCTGAACCTGTCCGGCCCGGTCATCTCGCACTTAACCCCTTTTTCGTTCTCGGCCCGTTCATGCATGGACACGCCGCCATGCCGTCGGCGCTCGAGGAGCGTTCATGTCATTGGATTTCATCGCCTGCCTCACCCACCGCGTACGCGCGATCGCCATTGCGACGACAGCGATCGCCGTCATGCAACCGGCGCTGGCACATTGGCCGGGCTCGCAGCTCGCAACCGTCGACGTCATCGATCGCACGACCGGCGCAACACTCGCTGTTCATCGCAAAGACGGTCAGCGTTACGTTGTCGGTACGCCGGGTCACGAGTACACGCTGCGCATCCGCAATCAGAGCCGCGAGCGCATCCTCGCTGTCACGAGCGTCGACGGCGTCAATGTCGTTACCGGAGACACCGCGTCACCGGAGCAGTCGGGTTACGTAATCGACGCGGGCGGGAGCGTCGACATCGCGGGCTGGCGCAGAAGCCTCGAGCGCACGTCGGCGTTCTACTTCACTGATCTTGGCGACAGCTACGCAGCGCGTACCGGGCGTCCACGCGACGTCGGGGTGATCGGCGTCGCCCTGTTCCGCGAACGGCCGCCGGCCATCGTCGAACAACCGCTGCGAGACAAGATCGCGGCGCACGAGGCCGCGAAGGAGCAGCGTGCCGATACGGCCGCTGCACCCGCCGCGGCTGCACGGGCCGAAGGCGACGCAAGAGCGGCGCAGGCACAGGCGACGCCTGGCGCCGCGGACTCCGTGATGCGGCCCCTTTCGATCCTGGGAACGGGTTTCGGACGCGACGAGACGTCGTACGCGCAGCGCGTTCGCTTCGAGCGCGCGACGGCGACGCCGGCGGAAACCATCGCGATTCGATACGACCGTCGCGAGAATCTCGTCGCGAGTGGCGTGCTGCCCGGTCCCACGTACGCCGAGCGCGCGCCCGATCCGTTTCCCGGGATGCGTTTCGTGCCCGCGCCACGCTGATCGCCATCGCGATGCGTCGTCTGCTGCGCAGCGCGTGATGCGCGTCGTTGCGACGAGCCTGCGGGGCCCGCATACTGCGCATGCGATGCATGTGTGTACCGACGACGTCACCGACGAAGCGCTGATGACTGCGTACGCTCGTGGCGATGCTCGGGCTTTCGACGCGCTCTATGCACGACATCGGAGCGGCGTTTATCGCTACGTATTGCGCCATTGCCGGAACGCGGCATCCGCGGACGAACTGTTCCAGGACGTGTGGATGAACCTGATTCGCGCGCGCGCCACGTACGTGCCGGCCGCGCGCTTCGCGACGTGGCTCTACACGCTCGCGCATCATCGCATCGTCGATCACTGGCGCGCGACAGGGCAGGTGCTCGTCACGTCCACCGATACCGACGATGACGCCACCGGCGCAATGAACGACATCACTGCGGCGCGCACCGACGAACCGGAACAGCGCGCGAGCAATCGGCAGCTTGCCGAGCGGCTGGACGCGGCGATCGCGGAGCTTCCGCCGCGCCAGCGCGACGCATTCCTGCTCCAGCAGTTGAGCGGTCTGTCACTTGACGAGATCGCAGCATTGACCGGGGCGGGCGTCGAAACGATCAAGAGCCGTTTGCGTTATGCGACCGGCAAGCTACGCGCGGCGTTGCTCGAAGTGCGGGCGGATGCGACCGATGGCCGCTGAACGCGAATCGACCGATCCGATGCTCACGGCGTTGATGCGCGAGCATTCGACCGAAACGCCGCCCGCGCACGTCGATGCAGCGATCCTCGCGGCGGCGCACGCCTCGGTGGCCAGCGCCTCGCGGGATCGTTCGGTTTCGCTGCACGATGCCGGCGCGCCCGCGCTCGCACGCATGGCATGGCGCTGGTGGATGCCACTGGCGGCGGCCGCGGTGATCGGTGTGATTGCGATCGGTGTGATTCCGCTGGCGCCGTCGATCGTCGACGACGCCACCCAACGCGCAAGCGATGCGCCCGAGGCGTTCAATGCTCGCGCGGCGCGCGACGCCGCATCTTCCGTCGCG
>JAICVH010000212.1 GCA_025935435.1 Burkholderiales bacterium | reverse complement strand
TCGCGCCGTCGTAGTTCGCGGTGATCGATCCCGCGCCGTAGTTCACGCGGCTCCCGAGCACGGCGTCGCCGACATACGCGAGGTGGTTCGCCTTCGACCCGGCGCCCAATGTGCTCGCCTTGATCTCGACAAAATTGCCGATGTGAACATCTTCAGCAAGCTTTGTGCCGGGGCGCAGGCGCGCGTACGGCCCGATGCGGCAATTGCGACCGATCACCGCGGACTCGAAATGCGAGAACGCCTCGATTCGCGTGGCGGCGCCGACGGTAACGTCGCGCAGGACGCAATACGGACCGACGCTCGCACCGTCCTCGAGCGTTACGGTACCCTCGAAGATGCAGCCGATGTCGATCGTCACGTCACGGCCGCACACGAGCTCGCCGCGGATGTCGATGCGCGCCGGGTCGACGATCGACGTACCCTCAAGCATCAACGCCGTCGCGGCGCGCCGCTGCACGATGCGCTCGAGCGCGGCAAGTTGGGCGCGGTCGTTGACACCGAGCACCGATGCTTCATCGTTGACGACATGGCCGGCGACCGGCACACCGTCGGCGACGGCCATCGCGACGACGTCGGTCAGGTAGTACTCGTCTTGCGCGTTGTGCGGCGTCAACTGCGCGAGCCAGCTTTTGAGCAATGCGGTTGGCGCCGCGATGAAGCCGGTGTTGATCTCGTCGACTTCTCGCTGCCGGGGCGTGGCGTCGCGTTCTTCCACGATTGCCCGGACGTGCCCGTCGTCACCGCGAATGACGCGCCCGAGACCGCTTGGTTCGCGCACTCGAGCCGTCAGCACGCCAACGCCCCCTTCCTGCGCGAGCGCGGCCACGCTGGCGAGCGCCTCGGACGGCACGAGCGGGACGTCGCCGAGGCCGACCAACGTCACGCCGTCCGTCGGCAGCGCCGCAAGCGCAACGCGTGCGGCGTCGCCGGTGCCGCGCGGCGGCTCCTGTCGAACGAACGTGACGCCGGACGCCGTCAGCTCGCGCTCGACGGCGTCTGCACCGAAGCCGACGACGACGGCGACGCTGCGAGGGGAAAGCTCGCGAACGCTGCGGAGGACGTGCGAAACGAGCGGCCGGCCGGCAAGGCGGTGGAGGACCTTCGGCCGCGCGGAATGCATGCGCTTGCCCTGGCCGGCGGCGAGGATGACGACGTCGAGGGGAAGGGCCATCGAAGAATGGTGTTGCCGGGAGACGGCGATGATACGCCCCACGTCGCGCGCACTAATGGGACCGACTCGGCGGCCAATCGCGGCGGCGGCCGATCGCGGTGATGCGATGCGTGGCTCGACGCCAGGTGATACAGTCTTGCGGCATTTGCGTGCGCAGGCGGCCCCGGTAAAAACGGCAGCGCCACGCAATCGTTACCGATCCGATCGACGGACCCAGGAGGAATCCATGCAGGTTTTACGCAAGTGGTGCGGCTTGGCCATCGCGGTGTTGTGCGCGGGATACGCGTTGTCGGCGAGCGGCGCCGATGGCTGCGCCAGCCGAGGCGAACTCGACACGATGTATTGCGACAGCAACCGCGACATGGTGGCGGATGTGCCGACGGACCCGAAGAAATGGCGCAATCCGTCGACGATCGTCTTCACCTACACACCGGTCGAGGATCCCGCCGTTTACGAGAACATCTTCAAGCCCTTCACCACGTACTTGTCGCAGTGCTTGAACAAGAAGGTCGTGTTCTACCAGGTGCAATCGAACGCGGCGGAAATCGAGGCCATGCGTTCGGGGCGCCTGCACGTCGGCGGCTTCTCGACGGGGCCGACGGCGTTCGCCGTGAATCTCGCCGGCGCAATTCCGTTTGCCGTCAAAGGTTATGCGAACGACTTCCAGGGCTACAACCTGATCGTCGTCGTCAAGGCGAATTCGCCTTACCAGAAACTCGCGGACCTGAAGGGCAAGAAGCTCGCGCACACGTCCCCGTCTTCGAACTCGGGACACCTGGCGCCGCTCGCACTGTTCCCCAAGGAGGGGCTCACGCCCGACAAGGATTACAAAGTCGTGTTTTCCGGCAAGCACGACCAATCGGTGCTCGGCGTCGGTACAGGCGATTACGACGCGGCCGCCGTGGCGTCCGACGTCTTTCATCGGATGGGCGTCCGCGGTGAAATCAAGGAAGCCGACTACCGCATCATCTATCGCAGCCAGAAATTCCCGACGTCGTCATTCGCCTATGCGCACGATCTCGAGCCGAAGCTCGCCGACAAGATGCTGACGTGCTTCTACGAGTATCGCTTCCCGGCGGAAATGAAAAAGGCGTTCGATGGCGCGGATCGGTTCTTCCCGATCAACTACCAGACGACGTGGGATGTCGTACGGGCGGTCGCGAAGGGCTCGGGACAGGGCTTCGACAAGGCGTCGTACGACAAGGAAACCAAGCGCGAAGCCGAAGCGGCCGAAAAGGCCAAGGCAGCGAAGAAATAGCAGTGCCGGTGTCGGGGACGGCGCGCGGCGCGGTCGCGCGCGTCCGTGCCCGCGTCGCAGCGCGCCAGGGTGACGACTGAATGGCCGAAGCGCTGATCATCCGTCGCCTGTCGAAAGCGTACGTCGCCGGCAAGCCGGTGCTACGCGACATCGACGTCGACATCGCGGCCGAAGACATCACCGCCATCATCGGACCGTCGGGAACGGGCAAGAGCACGCTGATCCGGTGCATCAATCGGCTCGTCGAGCCGACGTCCGGCGAAATTTTGTTCGAGGGCCGCGACCTCGCTCGCGTCCACGGATCAGCATTGCGCCATGCGCGCCGGCAGATCGGCATGGTGTTTCAGGAATACAACCTGGTCGAGCGGCTGACGGTCATGGAGAATCTCCTGTCGGGACGCCTCGGTTACGTAACGCCCTGGAACGCGTGGCGCCGCCGGTTTCCTCCGGAGGACATCGCGAGCGCCCAGGCGCTTCTCGAAACCGTCGGGCTGACCGGATTCGCCAATCGTCGCGCCGATGCGCTGTCGGGCGGTCAGCGGCAACGCGTCGGCATTGCGCGCGCCGTGATGCAGAAACCTCGGCTGCTCCTCGCGGACGAGCCTACGTCGTCGCTCGACCCGAAGACCTCGGTCGAGATCATGCAGTTGCTCGCCGACATTGCGCGGTCGCACCGCATCCCGGTGCTGATCAACATGCATGACGTATCGCTCGCCCGGCGCTTCGCGGATCGCATCCTCGGCATGGAGGGTGGGCGCATCGTGTTCGACGGCGCGCCCGGCGCACTGTCGGACGCGATCCTGAAGCAGATCTACGGCGGCGAGGATTGGCTGCATTGAGCGCGACACAGGCCACCGCCAGCGTTGCGCCGTATGCGTTTCCGAAACATCGCACGGCGCAGATTACGTTTGCGCTACTTGCCGTGTACGTTGTCTATGCCGCCGCGCAAATGGACGTGTCGTGGGAACGCGTGCGGGCCGGTCTCGACCATGCCGCGCGTTTTTTCAGTCGGATGTTCCCGCCGAATTTCGAGCGGTCGGAACTGTTGTGGAAAGGTCTTGCAGAGAGCCTGCAAATCGCGGTGCTCGCTTCGGCACTCGGGATCGTTCTCGCGTTGCCCTTCGGGCTGCTCGGCGCGCGCAACCTGATGCCGGCATGGGTGAGCTGGCCCGCACGACTGGTCGTCGTCCTTGCGCGCTCGTTTCATCCCGTCGTCGTCGCGATCGTGTTCGTCAAAGCGGTCGGGTTCGGTGCGCTTGCAGGCATCCTCGCGCTCACCGTCGCGTCGATCGGCTTCATCGGCAAGCTCTTCACGGAAGCGATCGAGGAGGTGTCCATCCGCCAGGTCGAAGCGATTCGCGCGACCGGCGCGCCGTTCACGTCAGTGCTCGCCTTCGGCGTGCTGCCGCAGGTGTTCTCGCGCTTCATCGGCTTCGCCACCTACCAGCTCGATTCGAACCTGCGGAACTCGACGATGGTCGGCATCGTCGGCGCCGGCGGCATCGGCGGCACGCTGTTCGCGGCGTTCCAGCGTTTCGACTATGACTTCGTCGCTGCCATCCTGATCTCGCTGATTGCGCTGATCATGGCGGGCGAGCTGGTGGCGACCGCCGTGCGGCGCATCTTCATCGACAACGTCACGCTCGCCGGCCTGTTCCGCGGCGGTACCCCCGAGTCGCACGAACGCCATCTCGAGGACGACTGATGGCGAGCGCAGCTCCAGCCATCACCGTCGCGGATCGGACGTGGCAGCGCTTCACGCCCGGACAACGTCTCGGTCGCTTCGCCATCTACCTTGCACTCGTCGCGGCCATCGTCGCATCGGTGCGTTCGATCGAGATCATTCCGGAGTTCCTCTACGACGCCCCCGACCAGGTCGTCGATCTGTTGACGCGAATGTGGCCGATCGCGTGGGAACACTATCCGTCGGGCGTGCACGGCGCGCTGATGGAAACGATCCACATCGCGTCGCTTGGCACGTTGCTCGCGCTGCTGCTCGCCACGCCGGTCGGCATCCTCGCGTCGAACCGACTCGTGCCGTCGGCGCCGCTGAACTGGCTCGCGCGCCTGATCCTCGTGTCCTCGAGGTCGGTGAATTCGCTCGTGTGGGCGCTGATCTTCGTCGGTATCTTCGGGCCGGGACCGCTGGCCGGCACGCTGGCGATCGCCTTTCGGTCGATCGGCTTCGTCGGCAAGCTGGTTGGCGAAGCGCTCGACGAAACGCAGCCCGGACCGATCGAGGCGCTCCGCGCGGCCGGCTCGCCCTGGCTGTCGGTGCTTTCGTTCGGGTACTGGTCGCAGGTGAAGCCCGCGTTCTGGTCGATCGCGCTGTTCCGTTTCGACATCAACGTCCGCGAGTCCGCCGTGCTCGGCCTCGTGGGCGCGGGCGGCATCGGCATGGCGCTCGATGCCGCGCTCAATCTGTTTCAGTGGGATCGCGTCGCGCTGATCTTGGTCGCGATGTTCGTCGTCGTCATCGCCGCCGAAGTCGGCGTGACGCAGGTGCGCAAGCGGTTGCTATGACGACGCGACTGAAAGTCGTATCAGCCGATGTGCTGAATCGTCGGCGGGCTGATCGCCATCAGGTCGATCATGTGCGCGTTCGCCGCTTCGAAGCGCCGCGGGATCGATCGTTCGCGGCATTCGAGGATTTCGCACTGGATGTACATCTGGCGCAGGCGGCGCTCGGCGTCGAGCTGCGACCCTGCGATGATCGAGACGTTATCGACGCGCTGGCCCATGCGGGTCCGGATCGTGAAGCCGTAACGAATCATGTGTCTCCCTCCCCGCTCTTGATCGTCCGGCGCTAACCGAAAGTGCGCCGGGGATCTCTGTCGAGCAATTCCCGTACCGTCGTCTGCCAGCGACGGCAGTGCGCCGACCAAGGGCCGCATCAAAGGATCGGCGTCGTCCGGCGTGCGTGCGAACTC
>JAICVH010000490.1 GCA_025935435.1 Burkholderiales bacterium | reverse complement strand
CCGCCGCGAATGGCGCTCGTCGACGCAAACGTGCAAACGCTGACGTCGCGACTGGCGATGCCGCCGGTTGCGATCGTCGACGTCGGCGGTCTTCCGACGTTCAGCCGCGATGCGCTCGGCATGCTCGGTTGGTAGGCGTTGACAAGGTGTTCGACGATGCGACCGTGGTAACATTTGAGCCTTCCAAATGCGCGCGCCGATGCCGGCGCGCGTTTTTTCCGCGCGCGATCCGAACGCGTGCCGGGCAAAAGACGGCCGTTGCAGTACCGCGCCGTGATCGAGGACCGCATGAGGGGTGATCGAATGGGATTTGCGTTGCGCCGGTGTGGCTCCATCGCCGTCGCGTGCTCGCTTCTCGCTCCCGTCACGGCGTTTGCCGCGTGGGAATGGAACTTCCAGCCACCCGCGAGCCCGATGGCCCAGGAGATCATCGACCTCCACGGCTTGATCTTCTGGATCTGCGTCGTGATCTTCGTCGGCGTGTTCGGCACGATGTTCTATTCGCTGTTCAAGCATCGCAAATCGGTCGGGCACGAAGCCGTGCAGTTCCACGAAAACACCACGGTCGAGATCGTGTGGACGATCATCCCGTTCCTGATCCTGCTGTTCATGGCGTATCCGGCGACGAAGACGATCCTCGCGGCGCACGACACGTCGGCGCCCGACATGACGATCAAGATCACCGGCTACCAGTGGAAATGGGGCTACGATTACCTGCAGGACGGGTTCGGCTATTACTCGGCGCTCGCGACGCCGCTCGCACAGATCGAGAACCGCGCGCCGAAGAACGAGCACTACCTGCTCGAAGTCGACAATCCGCTGGTCGTTCCGGTCGATGCGAAGGTGCGACTCCTCATCACGGCGAACGACGTCATTCACGCGTGGTGGGTTCCCGCGCTCGGCGTCAAGCAGGATGCGATTCCGGGATTCGTTCGCGATACGTGGTTCCGTGCCGACAAGGTCGGCACCTATAGGGGCCAGTGCGCCGAACTCTGCGGCAAGGAGCACGCGTACATGCCCATCGTCATCGAGGTGAAGTCGAAGGAAGATTTCGCCCGCTGGTCAGGTGAGCAGAAGCAGAAGCTGACGGCTGCCGCCGACGATCCGAACAAGGTGTGGGAACTGAAGGCGCTCGTTACGCACGGCGAGCAGGTGTTCAACACGAACTGCGCCGCATGTCATCAGGCGAGCGGCACGGGTAACGCGGCGCTCGGAGCGCCGGCACTCGTCGCCGACAAGGTCGTCATGGGACCCAAGCAGCATCAGATCGATGTCGTGCTGAACGGCCAGAACAACGGCAAGATGCCGCCGTGGAAGCATCTGTCTGACGTCGACATTGCGTCCGTCGTCAGTTACACGCGCAACGCGTGGGGAAACAAGGCGAGCGAAAACGTCGTTCAGCCGTCCGAAGTCAAAGCGGAGAGGAAATAGAGCATGTCGAGCGTTCCGCACGATCTGGTCGCGGGTGGACAACCGCACGCGCACGACGAACACGCCCATCATCCGACCGGGCTGATGCGGTGGATCACGACCACCAATCACAAGGACATCGGCACGCTGTACCTATGGTTCTCGTTCACGATGTTCCTGGTCGGCGGCGTCATGGCGCTCACGATTCGCGCCGAACTGTTCCAGCCGGGACTGCAGATCGTCCATCCCGAATTCTTCAATTCGATGACGACGCTGCACGGGCTGATCATGATCTTCGGCGCGCTGATGCCCGGTGCGGTCGGATTTGCCAACTGGCTGATCCCGATGCAGATCGGCGCGCCCGACATGGCGTTCGCACGGATGAACAACTGGAGCTTCTGGCTGCTGCCCCCGGCGGCGCTGATGCTGCTGCTGTCGCTGTTCGTGCCCGGTGGTGCCGCGTCGGGCGGATGGACGATGTATCCACCGCTCACCGTGCAGTCCGGGATGGGGATGGACCTGACGATTTTCGCCGTGCACATCATGGGCGCGTCGTCGATCATGGGCTCGATCAACATCGTCACGACGATCCTCAATCTGCGCGCGCCCGGCATGACGCTGATGAAAATGCCGCTCTTCTGCTGGACATGGCTCATCACCGCGTACCTGCTGATCGCGGTGATGCCGGTGCTCGCCGGTGCGGTCACGATGCTGTTGACCGACCGTCACTTCGGCACGTCGTTCTTCAACGCGGCCGGCGGCGGCGACCCGGTGCTGTTCCAGCACGTGTTCTGGTTCTTCGGGCACCCCGAGGTCTACATCATCATCCTGCCGGCGTTCGGCATCATCTCGGAAATCATTCCGTCGTTCTCGCGCAAGCCGCTGTTCGGCTATGCGTCGATGGTCTACGCGGTGGCCGCGATCGCGATCCTGTCGTTTCTCGTCTGGGCGCACCACATGTTCACGACCGGCATGCCGGCCGCAAGCATTCTTTTCTACATGTACGCAACGATGCTGATCGCCGTGCCGACCGGCGTGAAGGTCTTCAACTGGCTCGCGACGATGTGGAAGGGCTCGATTTCCCTCGAGGCGCCCATGTTGTTCGCGCTCGGATTCCTGTTCCTGTTCGTCGTCGGCGGCTTCACCGGGCTGATCCTCGCCATCCAGCCGATCGACGTCCAGTTCCAGGACACCTACTACGTCGTCGCGCACTTCCACTACGTCATGGTCGCCGGCACGTTGTTCGCGTTCTTCGGCGGCGCGTATTACTGGCTGCCGAAGTGGACTGGACACATGTACGACGAGAAGCTCGCCGACTGGCACTTCTGGCTGTCGTTCATCTTCTTCAATGTCGCGTTCTTTCCGATGCACTTCCTCGGTCTCGCGGGCATGCCGCGACGCATCCCCGATTACGCGCAGCAGTTCACCGACTGGAACATGGTGTCGACGGTCGGCGCGTTCGGCTTCGGGTTGTCGCAGTTATTGCTG
>JAICVH010000586.1 GCA_025935435.1 Burkholderiales bacterium | reverse complement strand
GCGATCGCAATGCCGCGAGGCTTGCCGCCCACCGTGATGGTACGCGTTACGCGATCGTTCGCCGTGTCGATCACGGACACGTTGCCCGAGCCTTCGTTCGGCACGTACGCGAACGGCGCGGCGACCGCGCTCCCAGTGAGCGCCAGGGATGCGAGGAATGCTCGCAGGACATGCATTGTTCGCTCCATTCACGCCAGCCGCGCGCCGTCGATGCATCGAACTGGCCGCCGCACGGGCAATCTCGTATGCTAACCGACTTGAACTGCGCTTCCCTTTCCTCGATCCCGCTGCAGGCGCGCGTGCCTACGCATCGACGCACGATGCGCGGCTGCGTAAACCGGGCGGTGCCATTTGTCATCGCCTGGATGCTTGCCGCGGGCGTCGCCCTGTGCCCGCAGCATGTGCAGGCGCAGCGCGTACCCGGCGATGTTGCGATCATCGACCCGATCACCGTAACGGCCACGCGCCGCGCCGAGCGTACGTTCGACGTACCGGCCTCCGTCGACACGATCGACGGTTCGACGTTGCGCGAAGGCCAGCCGCAGGTCAACCTGTCCGAAACGCTGCCGCGCATTCCCGGTGTGTTCGCGGCGAATCGCCAGAACTACGCACAGGATCTGCAGATCAGCTCGCGCGGCTTCGGCGGTCGTGCCGCGTTCGGCGTGCGCGGCGTGCGGCTGTACCAGGACGGCATCCCGGTCACGATGCCCGATGGCCAGGGCCAGACGGGCAGTTTCAGTCTGCTGTCGGCCGATCGCGTCGAAATCCTGCGCGGACCTTTTTCCGCGCAGTACGGCAACGCGTCGGGCGGTGTGATTTCCGTATTCACCGAAGAACCGAGCGAATTCCCGCGGTTGTCCGTCACGGCCGGCGGCGGCAGCTACGGTACGGGCACCATCGGCTTCAAGATGAGCGGTGTGACTCCCCTGGCGGGCGCCGTCGTGGCTGCCAGCGAATTCGTGACGGGTGGTTTCCGCGATCACTCGTGGGCGCGACGCGATCTGACCAATGCGAAGCTCGTTTTCGATCCAATGCCGGCGACGCGGGTAACGCTGATCGGCAACACGCAGTACCAGCCCGAAACCGAGGATCCGCTGGGATTGACGCGCGCACAATGGGCCGAGAATCCGCGCGGCGTCGACCCGGCCGCGATTCAGTTCGACACGCGCAAGACCATCAATCAGATGCAGGGTGGCGCCGCGCTCGATCACCGGTTCAGCGACCGCTGGCAGTTGCACGTCGATGCGTACGGCGGGCGTCGGGCCGTGCGCCAATATCTGTCGTTCTCCGGGGCCGCGTTGACGTCGTCAGGCGGCGTGACCGATCTCGATCGCGACTTCGGCGGTATCGGCGCGCGCGTCGTCTGGCATGGCGATGCGCTGTCGCGACCGCTGGTCGTGACGTTCGGCGCGGACGTCGATCGGCAGCACGAGCGGCGCAAGGGGTTCGTGAACAACGACGGTTCCCTTGGCGACATTCGCCGCGATGAAGACGATACGGTCCGCGGGACCGACCTTTACGCGCAGGCGGAATGGCAGCTTTCGGCGCAGTGGTCAGCCACGGCGGGCATCCGTACGAGCACGGTGCGCTATGTATCCGACGACCATTACATCACCGCCCAGAACCCCGACGACAGTGGAAGCCGGCGCTTCCGCGACACGAGCCCGATGTTCGGGCTCGTGTTCCACGCCACCGATGATCTGAACGTTTACGCAAGCTATGGGGAAGGCTTCGAAACGCCCACCTTCGCCGAACTCGCGTATCGAGCCGGTGGCACCGGACTCAATTTCGCGCTGCAGCCCGCGACGAGCCGCGCCGCGGAAATCGGTGTCAAGTATCGCGTCGGCGATCGCCATCGCTTGAACGCTGCGGTCTTCCATATCGACACGTCGAACGAGATCGTCGTCGACGCAGCGACCGGCGGTCGTACGACGTTCAAGAACGCCGGGGCGACGCGCCGTAACGGCGTCGAGGCCGCGTGGGACGGGCGCTATCGTTACGGGCTGCAGTCGCATGTGGCGCTCACGTGGCTTCGCGCCGAGTTCGCCGACGACTTCACGACCGGCGCACCGGCCGTGGTCGTGCCTGCCGGTTCCCGGCTTCCGGCCGTGCCGTCGAAACAGGCGTATGCCGAGCTGGCCTACGTGCCGGGCGGCTGGTCGGGCCTGAACGCGGCGCTGGAAGGTCTCTACGTCGATCGTCTTTACGTCAACGATCGCAACACGGACGCGGCGCCTTCATATGCGGTCATGAATGCGCGAATCGGATTCACGCAAACGAGCGGGCGCGCGACCTGGCGCGAGTTCGTGCGCGTGAACAACCTGTTCGATCGCAACTACGCCGGCTCGGTAATCGTTGGCGACACCAACGGCCGTTTCTTC
>JAICVH010000354.1 GCA_025935435.1 Burkholderiales bacterium | reverse complement strand
CTAGAAGACTCGCATGTAGACTAAGACCCGCACGCGAAGCACGCGAACGACCAACGCGCAGTCAACGACGGCAGCACCCAATCGCCAGGTGCCGACGCAGTGAAACACGGTTCCGCCCGCATTCCGTGCGAACGCGAGCAGCGCCGCATCGCTTCGCGCCGAAGGTCCCGGCAGCATTTCGACATCGAACAGATCGCGAAATGCCGGCTGTGCATAGATCTCGCGCAGCATGCCGATACCCGCCACCAGGGTCTGGCGATCGATGCTTTCCTGCAGATAGCGCGGCTCGATCGTCGGCGCTTCGCCCGGGTCTGTTGATCGAATCTGCAGCCGTCCGCGCGACTGCGGGTGACATTGCCACACGGCCGCGGTGAACCCGGGGTACGCATGGAGCGGATCGCCGGGCTTGTCGACGGAGAGCGGCATGACGTTGAACTGCACGTCCGGTCGGCCAGCAATTGAATGCGGCGTGCACGCGGCGCCGCCGACCTGTCCGGCGCCGACGGTGAGCGGTCCGGAGCGCCGCACCAGCCATTCGACGCCCATGCCGGCGAGCTTCAGCGGATTGCGCACCGCGTCGTTGAGCGACACGCGCTTGCGCAGACGAACGATCGTCCGTGCCTGGTAATGATCCTGCAGGTTTTCCCCGACGCCCGGCAACGCCGCGATGACGCGAATGCCGAGTCGTTGCAGCAACGCCGGCGGGCCAATACCCGAAAGCTGCAGCAGTTGCGGCGTCTGGATCGCGCCGGCGGACAGGACGACCTCACGCGTTGCCCGCACGCTCGCAAGCGTCCCTTGCTTATCGCGCCACTCGATCCCGGTGGCGACCGAGCCGTTGAACAGCACCCGCGTCGCCAGTGCATGCGGACGCACCGTCAGGTTCGGACGTGCGGACGCGGGCCGCAGAAATGCAACCGCTGAACTCGCGCGCCAGCCCCGGTCGATGCTGAGCTGATACGACCCAACGCCGTGCGTCGATGCGCCGTTGAAGTCCGGATTGCGCGGCAGGCCGAATTGCACTCCCGCTTCGACCCATGCGTCGCAATACGGGTGGTCGTTGCGCAGATCCGATACGGCGAGCTCACCGCTCGCACCGTGATAGTCGCTTGCGCCACCCGCATAGCGCTCGAAGCGCTTGAAGTCCGGCAGCACGTCGCGATAGCTCCAACCCGCAGCCCCTTGCGCCGCCCAATCGTCGAAATCAGCGTGCTGCCCGCGAATGAAGATCAGCCCGTTGATCGATGACGATCCGCCGATCACGCGGCCGCGCGGCCAGACAATGTTGCGTCCGGCCGTGCCTTCGGAAGGAACGGTGTCGAACAGCCGCGAAAAGCGCTCGTCGTAGATCGTGCGGAAATAGCCGACTGGGAGGTGGATCCAGAAGCTGCGATCGGCGCCACCCGCTTCCAGCAGCAGCACGCGGGTCGACGGATCGGCAGAAAGCCGGTTCGCGAGAATGCATCCCGCGGAACCGGCGCCGACGATCACGTAGTCGTAGACCTCCGCGCCGGGCATCGCGTGTCACCGACGTCGTTGTGCGTGCTCGAGAGCCTGCGGCGGTTTCAGCCCGGCAGCGTCTCGAGATAGAGCTTGGCGTCGAAGTACTGCGAAGCCGGAACCGGGTTCTGGATACCGCCGAAGCGTACGAAGAAATCGGTCACCTGCTGCAGCCAGTTGGTGACGGTGCCGTCGGCGTAGAGCTTCTTCCAGTCCCTGGACGTGAACATCTTCTGCGCCTTGTACTGCTCCTTGAGGTCGGTGAGCGGCACCTGCTGGTAATGGTTCTTCTGCAGCGCTTCGAGCGCGGCGTCGGCATTGGCGATGAAGTAATCGTTTGCCTCCGCCCAGCCGCGAATGATGTTCGCGCAGACCGCACGATTCTTGCCGTAATAGTCCTCGCGCGCCGCCCAGCCGCCGACGATCGCGGCCTTCGGGTAGTACGCGGATGCATCGGCCAACATCTTTGCGCCCGGCACCTTTTCGCGCACGGGAATGTTGAACGGCACCCACAGCGCGACCGCCGGCACCGCGCCGGAGATGAAGGATGTCACCGCCTCCGACATCCGCTGGTTGACGACCTCGAGATCCTTCGGATCGACGCTGTTTGCCCGCAGCGCCGTGTCGAGAAACACGTGCGCTGTCGTACCGGTTGTCGTCGAGATCTTCTTGCCCTTGAGGTCCGCGAAGCTCTTGATCCCCTGATCCTCGCGCACCCACAACTGCGCGGTGGCGAACTCGACGTCGTTGACGAGGAACATTTTTCCCTGCCCGCGCGCCGGAAAATTGGAGATGACCGCGCCTGTGGCGAGCATGTCGATGCTGCCGCCGATCATCGCCTGGAAGAGCTCGAGTCCGGTGGTGAACTGCACGAGGTCGAGATCGACGCCGTGCTTGCCGAACGCGCCGCGGTCGACGCCGAGCCAGATCTGGCCGTCAACAGCGAGCGTATGCAGGTAACCGATCTTGACCTTGGTCCGGCTCTGGGCGATTGCCGGCGCGTTGAGCGTAGCGAGACTCGCGCCCGCGCCCAATGCGGTCGTCGTCTGCAGGAAACGTCTGCGATTGATTCCCATCATTCCTCCGTTGGGTTAGTCTGCGACCCGCGCCAATTGCTGCGATGCCTGCGCGGCGTACTCCTTCATGACGAGGTCGCGAACGTGCGAGCGAAGCTCGTTGAATTCGCGGGTCTCGTGTACCGATTCCGCGCGCGGGTACGCGAACGGAATCCGGATCTCTTCGCGGATGCGCGTTGGACGCGCGCTCATGACGATGATGCGCGACGCGAGATAGATCGCCTCCTCGACGGAGTGCGTGATCAGCATCACCGTCTTGCCTTCGGTCTGCAGCACCTGCAGCAGCAGGTCCTGCATCGCGGTTCGCGTCTGCGCATCGAGCGCGCCGAATGGCTCGTCCATCAGCAGGAACTGCGGGCGCACCGCGTAGGCGCGTGCGAGCGCGAGGCGCTGCCGCATGCCGCCGGACAGCATCTTGGGCCACGCGTCGGCGAAATCGGCGAGCCCCATCAGGCGCATGTACCGGTCGCAGATCGCGTCACGCTCGGAAGGTGCCGCACGGTTCGCGGCGAGCTTCAGGCCGAACGCGATGTTCTCCTTGACGGTGAGCCACGGAAACACCCCGTATTCCTGGAAGATGACGCCGCGGTCCGGCCCGGGTCCCGCGATCGGCCTGCCGTCCAGAAGCACGCGCCCGCGCGTCGGATTCACGAAGCCCGCGACGATGTTCATCATCGTCGTCTTGCCGCACCCGGACGGGCCGATGATCGCAACGAACTCGCCGTCGGCGATCGTAAAGGAGACGTCGTCGACGACACGGAGCGCGCCGCGGGACGACGGAAATTCGACGACGACGCGGTCGAACTCGATGCGGGGACCGGCCTCAGCCCTCACGCTCGGCCTCCTTGCGCACCGTGCCGTGCGGTACGCGCCGCGTGCTCACGCTCGGCCTCCTTGCACCACCGTGCCGTGCGGGACGCATGTGCGTCGGCCTCCATCGCTCGCACTCGGACGGCCCCTTCGGGGCTGCGCTTCGCGCCTCGTGCTCACGCTCGGCCTCCTTGCGCTACCGTGCCGTGCGGGACACATGTGCGTCGGCCTCCATCGCTCGCACTCGGACGGCCCCTTCGGGGCTGCGCTTCGCGCCTCGTGCTCACGCTATCCGCTCCTGCCACGCGACGAGGCG
>JAICVH010000766.1 GCA_025935435.1 Burkholderiales bacterium | reverse complement strand
TTTTCCTTTCGTTGGAGCGGGTTTGGGTGTTGCAGCCGATGTGAACGTCAGTGGTGCTCGTGCGCCATCGCGATGTAGACGACGGTCAGCATCATGAAGATGTACGCCTGCAGAACGACGATCAGGATGTGGAAAATCGACCAGCCGAGATGCAGTACGGCGCCGAAGATCGTTCCGACGAGACCGGTCGCAGCCCACATGCCGAGCAGCAGGAAGATTATTTCGCCGGCGTACATGTTTCCAAACAACCGCAACGAATGCGACAGCGGCTTCGACAGGTACTCGACGGCGTTGAACAGCAGATTGAACGGCCACAGCAGCGGGTTCGATCCGAACGGGGCGCAGAAGAGTTCGTGCACCCAGCCGCCCAATCCCTTGATGCGGATGCTGTAGAAGATCATCAGTCCGAACACGGCGAGCGCCAGCGCGAACGTCGTGTTGACGTCGGCGGTCGGAACCATCCGGAATTCGTGAAAGCCGAGCGCGCTGAAAAACGACGACATGATGTCGACGGGCAGGAAGTCCATCGCGTTCATGAACAGCACGAGGATGAACGTCGTGAGCGCAATGGGCGCGACGATTCGACTCGTCCCGTTGTAGATGCTCTTCACCTGGTCGTTGACGAAGTCGATCGACAGCTCGACGAACGCCTGGGTTTTCGACGGAACGCCTTGCGACGCCTTGCGCGTCACGACCCACATGAAACCGAACGCCAACGCGCCGAGGACGAGCGTCGTCAGCAGCGTGTCGACGTTCAACTTCCAGAATTCACCCTCCTTGACCGGATGGGTGAAGAACGTCAGGTGATGCTGGATGTACTCGGTCGGGGATTCGTAGGAAGCGGCCATCGCAGGAGAGCGGCAACGTCAATCGCGAACGAACAAAGCAACGCGGAACAGCAACACGGTTACGACAAAGGCCGCCAGCAACGCCGGCACGACGGCCTCCTTATAAGTCGCGAGCACCAGCCACAACTGCGCGATGATCGCCAGGATTTTGCAAGCCTCGGCGCGGAACAGCGCCATCACCACGGCCCCGGGCGTCTTCCCCGGCGCGAGCGCCAGAACGAACGCGTACACGACACCCGCCGACAGGTTGACAACGCCGCCCAACACAGCGGAAAGCGCGCCGTGAACACCGGCCAGGGCACCGGCAACGGCTGCGATGACCACTGTCGCCGCCGCCTGCCAGACGAGTACGGCCTTGAACGGCCTCGTGGGAAGCGGCGTAGCCACGCTTGGACCGGCCGCGACTAGCATTCGAGCGCCGCGACTCGCCACGCAAAGTCGACGATTTTAACCGTTTTCGGAGCGTGCCCGCAAACGAAATGTTGCACCGCAATGCGGGTCTTTCGGGGCGCGGTGCGGGTCAGCCGCCAGACAACGCGGCAACGATCATCAACGTGGCACCCGAGGGGATGTGCGCCGTCAAATCCCGCGTCACATCGGTTCCGATGAACAACTTGATGTGCGGACGAACCTTGCCCTGTTCGTCCACGATGCGGAAGCGAATGCCGGGAT
>JAICVH010000545.1 GCA_025935435.1 Burkholderiales bacterium | reverse complement strand
TACGCGAACAGGCGCTTGATGTCCCTCTGGCGCGACAGCAGCAGCGCCGCGACGACGACGGACAGCAATCCGAAGCCGATCATCAGGTTCTTGGCAAACGCGTCGGGGAGCGCGCCGTCAACCAGCACTTTGCAACGTACGACTGCGTACAGCGCGACGTTCAGCAGCAGCCCGGACAAGACCGCCGACACGGGCGTCGGTCCCTCGGCATGGGCATCCGGCAGCCAGTTGTGCAGCGGCACCAGGCCGACCTTGGTCCCGTAACCTACGAGCAGAAACACGAACGCAAGCGAAACGACGGTCGGCTCGAGATTCGCGCGAACAGCGTTGAGTTCGGTCCACAGCAGTGCGCCGCCGCCGGCTCCGAGCAGTTTTTCGGCGGCGAAGTAAAGGAGGATCGTTCCGAACAGCGCCTGGGCAATACCGACGCCACACAGGATGAAGTACTTCCACGCGGCCTCGAGGCTTGCCGGCGTCCGATAGAGCGACACGAGCAGGACCGTCGCAAGCGTCGCGCCCTCCATGGCCACCCACAGGATGCCGACGTTGTTCGTCGTGAGCGCGAGGAGCATCGTGAACATGAACAGCTGGAACATGCTGTGATAAAGCCGAAGCCGCCCGGGGGTCAGCCGGCCGTGCTCCTCCTCAATGCGCATGTACGGCCGCGAGAACAGCGCCGTCGTCATGCCGACGAACGCCGTGAGCGCCACGAGAAACACGTTGAACGGATCAACCAGGAATTGTCGGCCGAGCGCAAGGAGCGGACCGCGATCGATGACCCGCGCGGTCAACGCCGCCGCGGCGACGAACGTGCCCGTACTGACGGCGACGTTCACGGACGACGCATAGGCGCGGTGACCAACGAACGCAAGTACTGCCGCGCCAATCACCGGCAGTACCAGCACGAAAACGATCTCGACCACCTATTCTTCTTCCTTGAGATTCTCGAGGTGCCGCAGGTCGAGGCTGTCGAACTGTTCGCGGATCTGGAAGAAGAACACGCCGAGGATCAGCATGCCGACCAGCACATCGAGCGCAATGCCGAGTTCGACGACCATCGGCATGCCGTACGTCGCGCTCGTCGCCGCGAACAAGAGCCCGTTTTCCATCGCCAGAAAGCCGATCACCTGCGGGATCGCCTTGCGTCGCGTGATCATCATCAGGAAGGCGAGCATGACGCTCGCGATGGCGATGCCGAGCGTCGAGCGCGTCACCGTGCTCGCGAGTTCCGAGATCGGTAACGCAAGGTTGAACGACAGAACGACGAGCACGATTCCGATCAGCATGGTGGTTGGAATGTTGATCAGTCCCTCGAACTCCCAGCGCACGTCGAGCTTCCGAACCAGCCGGTACAGCAGCCAGGGCAACACGAATACCTTCAACACCAGCGTCAGTGCAGCCGATTCGTACAGATGCGGCTGGACGGTCGAGTACGCGACGACCGCCGTCGACAACGCGAGCACGAGTCCCTGCGCTGCGAACAGGTCGATCAACGACACGACGCGGCGCTGGGCAAGCATGGCGAACGCGAGCAGCAGCAGAATCGCCGCGAACAGGTTGATGAGCTGCTGGCCGATCGGCAACGCCGTCATGGCAGTCAGCTTCCGAGCAGCAGGTTGACGAGCATCCCGAGCACCGCGAGCAGGAATGCGGTGGCGAGGAACTCCGGGGCGCGAAAGATGCGCATCTTCGCGGAGAGTGTCTCGATAATCGCAAGCGATGCGCCGCCGATTGCAAGCTTGACGACGAGCGCCGGTGCTGCGCCAAGCATCGCGAGGAAATTCGCACCCTCGGCGATCCCGAACGGGAAGAACAGCGCGAGGCCGATGCACGAGTAGTTGAAGAGCTTCAGCGCCGACGCCCATTCGAGCAGCGCCAGATGGCGGGCCGAGTACTCGAGGAGCATTGCCTCGTGGATCATCGTCAGCTCGAGATGTGTGGCCGGGTTGTCGACGGGCACGCGCGCGTTTTCGGCGAGCGACACCATCGTGAAGGCAACGCCGGCGAAGGCGAGGCTCGGGTAAATCGCGAGTTCCCGATGCGCGAGCGTGTCGACGATCGTCGGCAGCGCCGTCGAGCCGGAAATGAGCGACGCCGTGAACAGCACCATCAGCAGCGCCGGTTCGGCGAGAAAGCCGATGAACATCTCGCGCCGCGCGCCGAGCGAGCCGAACGACGTACCGATGTCCATCGCCGCGAGCGCCATGAACACGCGGGCGAGCGCGAACAAACCGACCAATGCGATTGCATCCGCGGCACGCGCGAACGGCAGCGCGGTGGCGAGCGATGGCACGATGGCCGCAGCGCAGCACATCGCGCCGAAGACAATATACGGCGTCAGCAGGAACAGGGGCGACGCGTTGTCGGCGACGACTGCATCCTTGACGAACAGCTTCTGGATCGTCCGGTACGGCAGGAACAGCGAAGGCGGGCGCTTGTTCTGCAGCCCGGCGGGGCACGGTTTGACCCAGCCGCCGATATGGGGCGCGTGCGCGCGCGCCACGGCGACCTGCAGCAGCTGCGACAATAATCCTGCGACGGTCATGTGGACCCCCACGCTTGCGGCTGCGCCGCTGCGCTGCCCCCCGAGGGGGCGCAATTCGCGGCTTGGGACGGCCCTGCGACGCTCATCGCACG
>JAICVH010000042.1 GCA_025935435.1 Burkholderiales bacterium | reverse complement strand
GTACACGAGGTCGACGACGACGTCGGCGGCAAGCAGGCATTCGAGCAGGCGCAAGCCGTAAGGCAGCCCGGAAGCGCCGGTGAAGGCGAGGGTGATCCTGCGCACGCTCATCGCTCGGCCGCCGCGCTCATCACTCGGCCTCCTCACCGAGCATGACATGCGCGTAGCGCGTGTCGGCCTCGACGGAATCGCGCGGCGCCGCGCCCTTCGGGCCTCGCCTCGGCTGTGCCTCGGCCGCCGCGCTCATCCCTGCCGCCTCTCTTCGGGGACCGGCACCGTCGCGCGCCGCCGATCGGTCGGAGAAATATCGCGATGGCGGACGAGCACCTGATAGCGCGGCGAAAACTGGCGTGCGAGCCGTTCGATCAGGTACACGGAACGATGCTGACCGCCGGTGCAGCCGATCGCCACCGTCAGGTAATTGCGATTGTCGCGCGCGTAATCGGGCAGCCAACTCGCGACGAAGTGATAGATGTCGCCGTACATGCGCTCGACCTCGGGGATCGTCTCGAGAAACGTGACCACGTCGGCGTGCTTGCCCGTCAACGGCGACAGGGCGGGCTCGTAATGCGGGTTCGGCAGGCAGCGCGCGTCGAACACGAGATCCGCATCGAGCGGCAGCCCGTGCTTGAACCCGAACGATTCCAGCTGCAGCGTGATTTGCGACGGATCGAGCGACACGAAATCCTTGATCCAGGCGCGCAGTCCCGCCGCGGGCAACTCGGATGTGTCGAACGTCATGCCGAGCCGCCGCGCGTCGGCGAGGAGGGCGCGTTCGTACTCGATCGCTTCGGTCAGCGTACGGTCGCCACTGGAAAACGGATGGCGTCGCCGCGTTTCCGAAAAGCGCTTGACCAGCGTCTCCACCGTCGCGTCGAGATAGATGAAGCGCACGCTCCAGCGGCGCGTGCCGAGTGCCGTCATTGCCTCGGCAAGCCCCGGCAACCCGGGCCCCGTCTTGACGTCCAGTGCGATCGCGACGCGGGCCTGGCCCGCACGCGCGAGGTAATCCGCCGTATCAACGATCAGCGGGACGGGCAGGTTGTTGACCGTGTAATAACCGGCGTCTTCGAATGCGGCGAGTGCAACGCTCTTGCCCGAACCGGAGACGCCGCCTAGGAGGAGGAGGTCCATGGTCAGGCGCGAGCCTCACCCCTCGTCCATCAATTTCTGCTGCCGCTCGATGAATTCCTTCGTGCTGTCGATACCCCGCTGGTTCAGCACGAAATTGCGCACTGCTGCCTCGACCAGCACGGCCAGGTTGCGACCCGCGGCGACCGGAATCGTCACCTTGCGTATGGGCACGGACAGCACCTCCTGGAAGGTCGCATTCACCTGCAGCCGATCGAGATCGGAGATCGCCTCGTTGCCGTGGTCTTCCAGATGGACGATCAGCCGCAGCAGCTTGTGCGGTCGCACGGCGGTTTCACCGAAGATCGTGCGGATGTTCAGAATGCCGATGCCGCGCACTTCCAGGAAGTCGCGCAGCACCTCGGGACAGCGACCTTCGATGGTGTCGGGCGAGATGCGGTACAGCTCGACGATGTCATCGGCGATCAGTCCGTTACCGCGCGAAATCAGTTCCAGCGCAAGCTCGCTCTTGCCGATCGCCGAAGCACCCGTGATCAGCACGCCGAGTTCGAGCACGTCGAGGAACACGCCGTGCAACGTCGTCGACTGCGCCAGCACGCGGGACAGGTAGATGCGGAACACGTCGACGATATGCGGCGACGGCTGCTGCGACGTGACGAGGGCGATCCGGTGCTGATTGCACATGTCGAGCAGATGCCGCGGCACCTGCTCGCCGTTGCCGACGACGATCGCCGCAAGCTCCGTCGTGAACAATCGATTGATCGAGCGAGTGAGCTCGTCTTCCGGCAGCGCGCGCAGATAGGCGAGTTCTGCGGCGCCCAGGATCTGCACGCGGAACGGATGGATCAGGTTCATGTGCCCAACCTGACCGATCGTCGGCCGCAGCGCGCTTTCGCCGACCAGCATGCGATCGCCGCCGTCACGGCCCGCGAGCCACACGAGGCCGAGACGATCGCGGTTGTCTTCGAGGAATCGTTCGACGCTGACCTGGCGCATATCCGTCGTTAAGGCCTTGGGCCGGCGTTCAGGGCGCGGGTTGCCAGTCGCGGAACACGTCGGCGAGCGCCGCGGCATCGGGTGCCTGCATCAGCCGATGCCGAAAGTTGCGCTCGGAAAACATCTGGGCGAGCTCGGACAGCAGCTGCAGGTGCTGGTCGGTTGCTTGCTCGGGCACGAGCAGAACGAACACCTGGTCGACGGGCTTGCCGTCCGGCGCGTCGAACGGCACGGGTTTTCGCAGCCGCGCAAATGCACCGACCGCGTCGCGCAAACCATGAATGCGTCCGTGCGGAATTGCGATGCCCTGGCCGAGCCCGGTCGACCCGAGCTTTTCACGCGCCGCAAGACTCGCGGCGACGCCGTTGTGGGGCAGTCCGGCGTTGCGCTCGAACACGTCGCCCATCGCGGCGAAGAACTGAGCCTTCGTCGCGACGTCGAGGTCGACGATGATGTTGGCCGCCGGCAGCAGGGCGGCGATCTGGTTCACGGATGCGCGCGGGCGGTTGGCGGTAACTCGAACGACGCCGGCGGGCCGAAACGCCCGCCAGGCCGATCCCGCGCGCTGCGCAGTCTCGGCAGGCAGCTGTCCGCCGGAAACGCGCCGCCGATTATACGGACTCGCGCGAAGTTTCCCGCCTACCCGCCGCGCTCAGCGCGCGTTTCGACCGCCGCGCGCTCGATCGCCTCGTTGTCGCGGCGGTGATTCTTGACCAGTTCCTTGTGCTTCAGCACCTGGCGGTCGAGCTTGTCCGCCAGTGCGTCAATCGCAGCGTACATGTCGGCGTCGACGCTTTCGGCGTGGATGTCCTTGCCGCGCACGTGCACGTTCGCCTCGACTTTCTGTCGCAGCTTGTCGACGGAAAGCACCACACTGACGTCGATCACGTGATCGAAATGACGGTTGACGCGCTCGAGCTTGGTGACGACGTACGCCCGAATCGCCGGCGTGATTTCGAGATGATGGCCAGTGAGGTTCAAATTCATCAGGCTCTCCTTCTGGAATGCGAGGCGCAGCGCGCGCCGGAAACCGCCGGCAGCGACATGGCTCACCGATGCAAGCGGCGAGCCAGCCGGTATCGGCGGCAGGCGATGGAGGTTCGGGAAACGACGCGGAACGCGAGCTGTAGTCGGGCGGGAAGAGGCGGCAGGCAACGGCATCGGCCCAGCGCCGTCACAGCGCCTTGCGCATGTTCACCGGCGGTATCTGCAGCGATTCGCGGTACTTCGCGATGGTGCGGCGGGCGACTAGGATGCCCTGTTCGCCGAGCATGTCGGCGATCTTGCTGTCGGTGAGCGGCGTCTTCGTGTCTTCCGCGGCAATCAGCTGCTTGATCAGCGCGCGAATCGCCGTGGCCGAGGCAGCGCCGCCGGTGTCGGTCGCGACGTGGCTGCCGAAGAAGTACTTGAGCTCGAAAGTGCCGCGCGGCGTCAGCATGTACTTCTGCGTCGTCACACGCGAAATCGTCGATTCGTGCAACGACAGCATGTCGGCGATCTCGCGCAAAACCATCGGCCGCATCGCCACCTCGCCGTGCTCGAAGAAGCGCCGCTGGCGCTCGACGATGGCCTTCGCCACGCGCAGGATCGTGTCGAAACGCTGTTGCACGTTGCGGATCAGCCATTTGGCTTCCTGCAACTGAGCGGCGAGCTGCTGGTTCGAGCTCTCGCGGTTGCGCGTCAGAATATCGGCGTAGATGCGGTTGAGCCGCAGCTTGGGCATCGCCGCCTCGTTCAGCGACGCGACCCACTGGTTTCTCACTTTCCGTACGACCACGTCCGGGATGACGTAGTTCGCTTCGGCCTTCGAGAACGCTGCGCCGGGGCGCGGGCTCAGGCTGCGGATCAGATCGCGAACCCCGCGTACGCCGGCATCATCGGTGTGGAGCAGGCGCTTCAGCTTCGTGAAGTCACGGTTCGCAAGCAGTGAAAGATGGCCATCGACGACCTTCAGCGCATCTGCGAGGAACGGCGTCGTGGGCGGAAGCGTCTTCAACTGCAGCGTCAGGCATTCGGCGCAATCGCGCGCGCCGACGCCGGCCGGTTCGAAGCTTTGCACGTATTTGAGTGCAATCGACAGGTCGTCGGGCTCGATTTCGAGCTCGGCGGGAAACAGCTCGGCGATCTCTTCGAGCGGCGTCGCGAGATAGCCGTCCTCGTCCAGTGCATCGATCAGCGCCGTGACGATGTGACGATCGCGCAGCGGCAGGTTCAGCAGTGCAAGCTGGCCGTTCAGGTGATCGCGCAACGTACTCGTCGCGATCTGCTGCGGCAGGAAATCGTCGTCGTCGGAGCCGTTGCCCCCGCCCCAGTCGCTGTCGCCGCTGCCGCCGTAATCGGCAAAATCCGCAACTTCGGGTGCGTCGTCGCGTGTGCTGCGGCTGTCGCGGTCATCGGAAGCGACTTCGCGCGTGCTTCGGTCGTGCTCGTCACCCACGCGCCCAGGACCTGCGAGCGGCACCTCGGCGGGACGTTCGTCCTCCGATTCCGCACGCTCGAGCAATGGATTTTCCTGCAGCATCCGCTCGACTTCGGCATTGAGCTCGATCGTCGATAGTTGCAGCAGTCGGATCGACTGCTGCAGTTGCGGCGTCAGCGTGAGATGCTGCGAGAGCTTGAGTTGGAGCGTCTGCTTCATGCGACCCTACAGCCGGAAATGCTCGCCGAGATACACTTTCCGGACGTCTTCATTATAAACAATCTCACCCGGCGCGCCGGACGCCAGCACCCGCCCCTCGTTGATGATGTACGCGCGATCGCAGATGCCGAGCGTTTCGCGCACGTTGTGGTCGGTGATGAGCACGCCGATGCCACGCTCCTTCAGAAAGCCGATGATTTTCTGAATGTCGAGCACGGCGATCGGATCGACGCCGGCGAACGGCTCGTCGAGCAGGATGAAGCGCGGTCGCGTCGCGAGCGCCCGGGCGATTTCGACGCGCCTGCGCTCGCCGCCTGACAACGAGACGGCCGGTGCATCGGCGAGGTGCGAAATCGACAGATCTTCGAGCAGCGCGTCGAGCCGGTTCAGAAGCGCGTCGTCATCGAGGTCCTGCAACTCGAGAATCGCGCGCACGTTCTGCGACACCGTGAGCTTGCGAAAGATCGACGCTTCCTGCGGCAGATACGACAGGCCCCGTCGTGCGCGGCGGTGGATCGGCAACCGCGACAGATCCTCGTCGTCGAGTGCGATTTCGCCGCCATCGGGCGCGACCAGCCCGACGATCATGTAGAAGCAGGTGGTCTTGCCGGCGCCGTTCGGTCCAAGCAGGCCGATGACTTCGCCGCTCGCGACTTCGAGCGAAACGTCGTGAACGACGGTGCGTGCCTTGTAGCGCTTGCGAAGGTGCGCGGCCGTTAGATTGCTCACTTGCGGGCGGGCGCGGGTCCGAGCGAGGCGTCCGGCGTGAGCCGCAGCGGTGGCGCGCTCTTGCTTGCGGGCGCCTTGTCGCGCGCCGCTGCCTTGGCGTCCTTGGCCGTCGCGTCCTTGGCCGCCGAATCGCCTTTCGGCGACAGCGGCGATTCCGATCGCGGCTGGAACACGCCGCGCACGCGATCGCCCGGCCCTTCGATACCCGGCGCGTCCGGCCGTCCCTCGGCCTTGAAGATGCCGGTCGCGCTGTTGTACGAAACGTAGTTGCTGCGGATCTCGTCGCTGCCCTGTTTCAGCAACGCGCGATCGAACAGTTCCAGCAGTTGCTTCTGGCCATCGTAGACGGCACGTTGCGCGAAGCCTTCGTAATACTCGTCCGAGTCGTCCTTCTTCTGGCGAAAGCTGACCGGGTTGCCCGTCGCGGTCGCCGACAGCGAATTGTCCGGGTTCTGCTTGAAATCGATGCGATCCGCACGGATCGTCATCGTGCCCTGCGTGATGACGACGTTTCCCTTCAGTGTGCCGATGCGCTTTTCGAAATCGACCTCGGCGGGCTGCTCGGCCGAAAAGTTGATCGGCTTTTCGCGATCGGCCTTCTCGGCGCGCGCGGGTGCGGCGACGGTCGCGGATAGCGCGCACGCGACAAGCAGCGCACCGTGGAGCGCAGCACGCACACGTTGCATCATTTCGAAATTTCCTGGGGCTGAAACGTACCACTGACCTGCGACTTGATGCGCACGGTCTTCGCCTTGTTGTCGAACTCGAGGCCTCGGCCGCGGATTATTCCACGCGGCTCCACGATCGTCACGGGCTGATCGGTGCTTACGCGCTGGTCGCGCGTCGTCACGTGCAACGATTCGGTGACGAGCTTCACCGGGCCGTTGGGCTGTCCATCCTTCGCCGCAGCCGCGGCGGCGCGCTCGACCTGCACGTGACCGGTGAAATCACCCTGGTTGCGATCGCCGTCGATGCGCCCGCGTTCGGCACTGATCGTCAACATCGGCCGATCCGGTTGCGATAGCGACAGCCGCGGCGCCTGCAGTTCGGCGCTGTCATCGTCCGGAAAATGATCGGCGCGCGCCGCGGACAGCGTTTCGCGTGGATTGCCGAACTGGTCGAACGTGATCGCCTTGAAATCCTGCAGGAACAGATCCGGGTCGTGTCGTGACGAACCGTCGCGACGTGACGCGGGCGGTTGCACTTGCGCATCCAGCCAGTAGGTGAGCGCCGCCAGCGCGCCAAGCAGCAACACCGGCGACCAGGCGACGAATCGGTCGATGAGGGCACGCATGCGATCCATTCGTGGGCGCTTCGCTCTAGCCTGCGTCGCGCACAACGGCGAGCGGCGGCAACGCCTGCGCGTTGCGCACTTCGTCCGCGCCGCCGCAGCCCTGCGCTTCGAGGATCAGGTCCGCCAGCTCGCGCACGGCGCCGCTGCCGCCGTCGCGCGACGTGACGTAATGCGCATGCGCACGTACCGCGGCGGGCGCATGCGGCACCGTCGCCGCGAATCCGCATGCAGCAAGCACCGGGATGTCCGGCAGGTCGTCTCCGATATGCGCGCATTGCTCGAGAGCGAGGCCGAGCTCGCCGCGGAGCCGTTCCCACGGCGTCAGCTTGTCGTGCGCGTCCAGTACGACGTGCGGGATGCGCAGTTGCTGTGCACGATGCGTCACCGCGGGCGCCGCGCTGCCGGTGATCCACGCGACGACGATGCCGGCGCGCGCGAGGAGATTGAGTGCGACGCCGTCGAGCGCCGAAAAAGCCTTGAATTCATGACCGTGATCGTCGACGTAGATGCGGCCGTCGGTCAGCACGCCATCGACGTCGCAGGATAGGAATCGCACGCGCCGTGCGCGGGCGAAAAGCGCGTCGTCCATGCAGTGCGCCTAGATCACGCGGGCGCGGAACAGGTCGTGCACGTGGACGGCCCCGGCGAGTCGCTGCCCATCGTCTACGACGACGAGCTGCGTCACCTTGGGCGCGGTTTCCATCAACAGCACGCAGTCGGCGGCGAGGCGTGACGGATCGATCGTGCGAGGCGTGCGCGTCATGACGTCGGCAACACCACGCTGCATCACGTTCGTATCGTGGCCGAGGCACCGGCGCAGGTCACCGTCGGTGAAGATGCCGCACACGGCGTCGCCGTCGGTGACGATCGTCATGCCCATGCCCTTGCTGCTCATTTCGACGATTGCTTCGGCGAGCGTCGCCGATCGGTCGACGCGCGGCACGGCGGGGCCGGTCCGCATGACGTCCGCGACGCGCGTCAGCAGTCGACGCCCGAGCGCGCCACCGGGATGCGAGCGCGCGAAGTCCTCGACCGAAAAGCCGCGCGCATCGAGCAACGCGAGCGCAAGCGCGTCACCAAGCGCGAGTGCGGCCGTCGTGCTCGCGGTCGGCGCAAGACCCAGCGGACACGCTTCCGTATCGACGGCCGCGTCGAGGTGCACGTCAGCGGATTGCGCAAGTGAGCTGTGTTCGTTGCCGGTCAATGCGATCAGCGCCGCGCCCTGGCGCTTCAGATGCGGCGTCAACAATACGAGCTCGTCCGTTTCGCCCGAATTCGACAACATGACGACGACGTCATCGGCGGCGATCATGCCGAGGTCGCCGTGACCCGCCTCGGCTGGATGCACGAAGAACGCGGGCGTTCCGGTCGATGCGAGCGTTGCTGCGAGCTTGCGCGCGACATGTCCCGACTTGCCGATTCCCGAGACGACGACGCGCCCGCGGCAACGGAGCATCAGCTCGACTGCCGCGATGAAATCGTCGCCGAGGCGCGTCGCCAGCGAGGCGATCGCGGATGCTTCGGTGTCGAGCACCCTTCGCGCAAGCGCCAGCGCGCGCGCATGATCGACCGGGCGGGCATCGGCGCTGCGCGGTTTCGTGCGTACACCGGCGTCTGCGGTCATTGCGTCAAGTATACCGCCCGGCACCTGATGGACGACGCGCGCAGCGGTTCGCCGCGATGACGTCATCCATGGCGTTGACTGCGTCCGAGGCGCTCGGCGATCGCATCGTGATAAGTTCGCCGAACGATCGACGTCCGAGCCCGCGATGCCCCAGACGCTGCTGCTGATCCTGCTCCTGCTCGCGGCGTCGGTCATCGTCGTGACGATCTGCCGGCGGCTGCGGCTGCCGCCGATACTGGGCTATCTGATCGTCGGCATTGCACTGGGTCCCCACGCGCTCGCCGTGGTGCCCGACGATGCGGCCACGCGGCACCTGGCCGAATTCGGCATCGTGTTCCTGATGTTCTCGATCGGCCTCGAGTTCAGCCTGCCGCAACTGCGGGCGATGCGTCGCGCGGTGTTCGGTCTTGGCTTTTCTCAAGTGGCGATCACGACGATCGCGAGCATGATCGTCGTGCAGTTGCTCGGATTCGACTGGCGAGCAGGCGTCGTCCTGGGAGGCGCCCTCGCGATGAGCTCGACGGCCATCGTGTCGAAGATGCTTGCCGAGCGGTCGGAACTCGGCACACCGCACGGACGCGACATCATGGGCATCCTGCTGTTTCAGGATCTTGCCGTCGTCGCGTTCCTGATTCTCATCCCGGCGTTGGCTGGTTCCGGTGCAAACGTCGCCACCATCCTTGCGGTCGCGCTGGCCAAGGCCGTGGTCGCCCTCACGATCATCCTGTTCCTCGGACAGCGCCCGATGCGCGCGTGGTTCCACATCGTCGCGCGCCAGCGCTCACCCGAACTGTTCGTGCTGAACGTTCTTCTCGTCACGCTCGGCATGGCGGAATTGACCGAACTCGCGGGGCTTTCGCTCGCGCTTGGCGCGTTTCTCGCCGGCATGCTGATCTCGGAAACGGAGTTCCGGTATCAGGTCGAGGAAGACATCAAGCCGTTTCGCGATGTCCTGCTCGGGCTTTTTTTCGTGACGATCGGCATGATGCTGGACCTTCGCGGCGTCGCGCTGCACCCGCTCGAGCTGCTCGCGCTCCTCGTCGTTCCGGTCGGCGCCAAGCTGCTGCTGATCATCCTGCTTGCGCGCGCGTTCGGTGCGCCGCTTGCCACGGCGCTTCGCACCGGTTTTTACCTTGCGCAGGCGGGTGAGTTCGCGCTCGTCATGCTTGCGCTGGCGTCGGCGAACACGTTGTTGTCGCCGGAGTTCATGCAGCTCGTGCTCGCGTCGATGATCCTGTCGATGCTGATTGCGCCGCTTTTGATCGAGAACGCGAACACGTGGGTGCGCAGATTGACGGCGAACGACTGGCTCGCCCGCGCGGCCGAAGTCACGCAGGTCGCCGCATTCACGATGGCGCGGCAGGGCCACGTGATCGTCTGCGGCTTCGGCCGCTCCGGGCAGAACCTGACGCGTCTCCTCGAACGCGAGGACATCACGTATCTCGCGCTCGATGCGGATCCGCAGCGCGTGCGCGACGCGGCCGATGGAACGAGCGTCGTGTACGGCGATGCGAGCCGCCGCGAGACGCTGGTATCCGCGGGAATCGCCAAAGCCCGCGCGGTGGTGATCACGTTCGCCGACACGCCGACGGCGCTCAAGATCCTGCATCACGTCCAGCAACTGCGTCCCGAATTGCCGGTGATCGTCCGCACGCGTGACGATTCCGAACTCGACAAGCTCCTGGCCGCCGGCGCAACCGAAGTGGTCCCGGAAGTGCTCGAAGGCAGCCTGATGCTCGCGTCGCATTCGCTGCTGGTGCTCGGCGTTCCGCTCAATCGCGTGCTGCAGAACATTCGCTCGATTCGCGAGGAACGCTACGGTTTGTTTCGCGGCTTTTTTCACGGCGCGAGCGATTACGAGGCCGCCGACAATCTGCAGCCGCGCCTTCGCACGGTGCTGCTGAACGAGCGCGCACATGCGATCGGACGGTCGCTCGACGAACTGGGGGTCAGCGCGTGGGTGGAAGTGACCGGTGTGCGCCGCCGTGGCGCGCGCTCGGTGGCGCCCGACGCGGGCTGGCGTTTCGAGCCCGGCGACGCTGTCGTGCTGCTGGGGCGGCCGCGTGAACTCGGGCGCGCCGAGCAGCGTCTGCTGCAGGGCGAATGAGTGCGGTGCGCGAGCGAAGCGAGCGCAGGCCCGAAGGGCCCGTCGTCGCACGATTGAGTGAGGCCGACACGCCGGATTCACGTCAGGCAGAGATGAACAAGGAGGCCGAGTAACGTCGCCCTGTGGCGATATCGAGCCGGCAGTACTGTCGTCTGCGGGCGACGCTGCAATTTCCGGCTTTTCCGGGAGAGCGGCTACAATCCGCGTTCCCCATTTTCCCAACCCCCGATGAGCGTCGAAACCGGCACCGTCTCGCCGACGTGTCCGACCGAAACGGCTGTCCAGTTATCCGACCTGTCGTTTGGCTACGATCGCCGGCGACCGGTGCTGCGC
>JAICVH010000486.1 GCA_025935435.1 Burkholderiales bacterium | reverse complement strand
GCCCGATGTCGGTCATCACCGCACGCGCGCGCTCGAGCGTCGCCGGCGTCGTCCACGGCGCGCCGCACAGCTCGACGACCGGCACCAGATGCGGCGGATTGACCGGATGTGCGACCAGGCAGCGCTCGCGTCCCTTCAGGGCTTCCGTGAAACGTGATGCGGGGATCGCCGATGTCGAGCTCGCGATGATCGCGTCCGACGGCGTCGCGCGGTCGATGCGCGGATAAAGCTCGCGCTTGACGTCGAGTACCTCGGGCGCGTTCTCCTGCACCCACTGCACATCGACCACCGCGTCCTCGAGCGTGCTGAGGTAGTCGACGCGAGCCGCGGCGGCTGCACCATCGTCGGCGAGTCCGTACGCCTGCTGTTCGAGGAGTCCCGCCTCGATGTGTTCGCGCGCCGCGACGAGCTGCACGGGAACGCTGTCGTACAGCCGCACGCGCCATCCCGCGCGCGCGAAGACCATCGCCCACGAACGGCCGATGAGACCGGCGCCGATCATCGCGGCGGTTGCTTTCATTGCATCACTCCGGAGCACGCGTGTGCACGATCAACTCAGCCATCCGGTCTATGGTGTATGCGTATGACAATTGGTCAGAATAGGATTTGCCAATCTCACCGACGCTGCATCGATTATGACGCTTGACGTTGTATGACGTGTGACGTTATAGTGCCATGATCGCAAGCTTCGCCGACAAAGAGGCCGAGCGCATCTGGAACGGCGAAGTCTCGCTTCGGCTGCCGGTTCACATTCAGATGGTAGCGCGGCGCAAGTTGCGCATGTTGCACGCCGCTCAACGTTTGGAGGACTTGCGGATTCCGCCGGCCAATCACCTGGAGCTACTGAAGGGACGACGTGCAGGTCAACACAGTATCCGCATCAATGATCAATGGCGCATCTGCTTCGTGTGGCGGAACGGCCTCTGCGCTGAAATCCAAATTGTCGACTATCACTGAATTTGCGCGGATATGAGGAAGCTTGCGAACATCCACCCCGGCGAAGTGCTCCTTCAGGAGTTTCTGCTCCCGATGGTGATCAGCCAGAACGCCCTCGCCCGTTCCATCGGCGTTCCACCGCGACGCATCAACGAAATTGTCCTGGGAAAACGGGCCATTACTGCCGATACCGCGCTTCGCCTCTCGCACTACTTCGGAACATCCGAACAGTTCTGGATGGGGCTACAGACGAGCTTCGATCTCGAGGAGGCGCGAAAGAAGCTAGGGCGTCGCCTGAAGCGCCTCGATCGCGCAGCAGCGTAGTTCATCGGCTCGCCAGGCGAGGCGAAGCGGGCTTTCGCAATTCCTGGTTCACATCCAGAGTACCTTCTTGCGCAGCGCCAGATCCTGACGCAACGCAGCGGCAGGCCCATCGTGGATCACGCTGCCGCGCTCCAGCACGCACGCATGATCGGCGAGCGCGAGCACGAGATCGAGATTGTGCTCGACGATCACGATCGCAAGCTCGTGCCGCAGCTTGTCGAATGCTTCGAACAATTCCTCGACGACCGACGGCGCCAAACCCTCGAACGGTTCGTCGAGCAGCAACACGCGCACGTGACCGGATAGCGCGCGCGCGACCGCAACCATCTGCTGCTCGCCGCCGGACAGGTAATCGGCCGGCGTATCCATCCGCTGCGCAAGGCGCGGGAAGAAGGTCAGGATCTTGTCCTCGCTCCATGCCGTACCGGTGCCGCCCTGCCGCTTCAGGCGCCCGAGCTCGAGATTGTGACGCACGCTCATTCCCGCGAACAGCGCGCGGCCCTGTGGCACGTAACCGATGCCGCGCCGCGCGGTCTCGGCGGCCGGGCGTCCGGCTACGTCGGCGCCCGCCAGTTGGATCGCACCGGCCGCCGCAGGAACGATGCCGATGATCGTCTTCAGCAACGTCGACTTGCCGGCGCCGTTGCGGCCGAGCAGCGCAACGATTTCGTGTTCGTGCACGACGAGCGATGCGCCGCGCACGATGTGGCTTTTGCCGTAGAACGCGTCGACGTCGCGCAACGCAAGCAGTTCCGGTGCCCGCGCCTGCTCCGCATGTCCGCGCGGTTGGGCGGCGAGCGCCGCGACGCCGGTACCGATGTAGATTTCCTGTACCGCCTTGCTCTGGCGTGCGTCCTCGGCCGTTCCGTCGACGAGCACGCGACCGTTGTTCATCACCGTCACGCGATCGGCGAGCGCGAACACGCGATCGATGTCGTGCTCGACGAGCAGCACCGGGATATCGGCCGAGATACGCTTGACGAGGTTGGCAACCCGCTCGCGCTCGGCCGCGGCCAGTCCGGCAAGAGGTTCGTCCAGCAGCAACACGCGAGGACCCGAGGCAAGTGCGAGCCCCATATCGAGCAGCCGCTGGCCTCCGTACGACAGCGTGCCGGCGTCGGCATGTTCGATTCCGCTCAAGCCCAGGAACTGGATCAGCTCGGACGTGCGCGTCGTCACGCGATCGATCGTGCCTACGTCGGACCAGCCGTTGAAGTGCGATGCATCGCGCGCCTGCACGGCAAGGCGCAAATTTTCTTCGATCGAAACGCCGGGAAACAGATTCGTGATCTGGAACGAACGCGCGAGGCCCGCGGCGACGGCACGATGCGGCGCAAGGCCGGTGATCGCGTCGCCTCCGAGCATGACGGTACCGCGATCGGGCGCGAACATCCCGGAAACCAGATTGAAGACCGTTGTCTTGCCCGCGCCGTTCGGACCGATCAGCGCATGCAGCGTTCGTGGCTGCATGGCAAAACCCGCATCGACGACAGCCTGGATGCCGCCGAACGCCTTGGCGAGATCGCGCACTTCGAGCGCCGTTCCCGTCGCCTGCGTTCCCTGTTGCAGGAACGCCGGCAGCGGCACACCCTGCTCGATCCTGCGGCCCGCCATTGCCGCCGCCTCGACGACCTTGGGACGCATCGGCT
>JAICVH010000177.1 GCA_025935435.1 Burkholderiales bacterium | reverse complement strand
TCGGCGTCCATTCGACGCTATTCGGACCGGTCAAGTACGCGATCCTGCCGCAACACCTGGCAGCCGACGAGCTCATCGGTGGCAATGGTCTTGTCGAATCGGGTACGTTCGTCGCGATCCTGCTCGGCACGATCGCCGGTGGACTCGCCGTTTCGATCAAGCCGCACGGAACGCTGATCGCCGGTGCGCTCACGCTGGCGATCGCCGTCGCGGGCTGGCTCACGAGTCGGCGCATTCCGCTGACCCCGGCCGTTGCGCCGGAACTCGCGATCAACTGGAACCCGGTGACCGAAACGTGGCGCAATGCGCGGCTCGCGCACGAAAATCTCGTCGTCTGGCGCGCCATGCTCGGAATTTCGTGGTTCTGGTTCTACGGCGCGATCTACCTTGCGCAATTGCCGGCGTTCACCCAGCGCGTGCTGGGCGGCGACGAGCACGTGTTCACGCTGCTGCTCGCGCTGTTCTCGGTCGGCATCGGCATCGGCTCGCTGCTGTGCGAGCGCCTGTCCGGCCGCAAGGTCGAACTGGGGCTCGTGCCGTTCGGGTCGATCGGACTTACGCTGTTTGCCGTCGACCTATGGCTCGCGACGCGGGCAATGTCGCCCGTCGGATCGTCCGGTGTTGCGTCGTTCCTCGCCGCGGGTGCGCACTGGCGTGTTGCTGCCGACATCGTACTTCTGGGCGTGTTCGGCGGCTTCTATACGGTTCCGCTGTATGCACTGATCCAGTCGCGATCGGCGCCGTCGCACCGTTCTCGCATCATCGCGGCCAACAACATCCTGAATGCGCTGTTCATTGTCGTATCGGCAGGCGTCGCGATCGGTCTCCTAGCCGCCGGACTGTCGATCCCCGAACTGTTCGCCGTCATCGGCGTGATGAATGCGGTGGTCGCCGTCTACATCTACACGCTGGTACCCGAATTCCTGATGCGCTTCCTCGCGTGGCTGCTGATTCACAGCGTGTACCGCGTGCGCCAGCAGGGGCTGGACAACATCCCCGACGAAGGCGCGTGCATCGTCGTGTGCAATCACGTCAGCTACGTTGACGCGATCGTCATCGCCGCCTGCGTCCGCCGGCCGATCCGCTTCGTCATGGATCACCGTATCTTCCGCGCACCGCTCCTGTCGTTCATCTTCCGCGCGATGCGGACGATCCCGATCGCATCGGCGCGTGAGAACTCCACATTGAAGGCACGGGCATTCGCGGAAGTCGCGGCAGCGCTGGCGGCGGGCGAGATCGTCGGCATCTTTCCGGAGGGCAGGCTCACGCAGAGCGGCGAGATGAATCCATTCCGGCCAGGCGTGCAGCAGATCGTCGAGGCGACGCCGGTGCCGGTCGTGCCGATGGCGCTTCGCGGCCTGTGGGGCAGCTTCTTCTCGCGCTCGCACCGGGGCAGCGCGATGCGGCGGCTACGCGGGATATTCTCGACGATCGGGCTGGTTGCAGCTGCGCCGATTCCCGCGGAGGATGCGACAACGGACGTGCTGTTTGGACAGGTGCGCGCGCTGCGAGGCGACGCGCGCTGACCTGTGAAACGAGGGCCAGGGGAGGGCGCATGCCGCTGTTGACGACGCTGCTTGGGGCGGTGCTTGGGGCGATCCTCGGCCACGGTTTCGATGCGGCCGTAGGTGGTGGCTTCATCGGCTTGATTGCGGGCCTCGTTTTCAATTCGTGGCGCAGGAGCCGCGTGCCGCATGCGGTTCCGCGGGTTGCGACCGAAGCCGATCCGCTGGCGTTGCTCGATCCGCGCGTCGCCGAGCGCCTGCGCGCCATGGAGCGGCGCATCGAGACGCTGGAGCAAGCGCTTCAGGGCGCGGCTGCCGTTGCCAGTAGATCGGACGCGGCTCGGACGGCGACCCCGGCGGAGGACGATGCCGCTGTGCTGGCAACGAATGCTTTCGCGACCGAGGCCGCGTCGTCGTCCGCTGCTGCCGCATCGGTCGGTCCGGCGCTCGACACGAGCGCTGCATCGGCCGCTACGGACGAAGTGCCGCCGCTGCCTGACGATGCGCCCCCTGTCCCGGCGTACGCGGCGCGCGCATCCAAGGCTGCCACCGAACCTCGTACCCCGAACGCCGTGTGGCGCTTCATCGCCGGCGGCAACACGCTTGCGCGCATCGGCGTCGTCGTGTTGTTCATCGGCGTCGCGTTCCTGCTGAAGTATGCGTCGGAGCACGTGACGATTCCGATCGAAATCCGGCTCGCCGCGGTCGCGGCGGGAGGGATCGCGCTCCTTGCGCTCGGATGGCGCTTGCGCATGTCACGCGCGGGCTATGCGATGAGCCTGCAGGGCGCGGCGATCGGGGTGCTGTACCTGACGGTGTTCGCGGCGCTACGTCTTTACGCGCTGCTACCGCCGATTGCAGCGTTCACGCTGCTGTTCTGGATCGCTGCACTGTCGAGCTTTCTCGCGATCCGCCAGGACGCGATGGCGCTTGCCATCCTGGGTGTCGTCGGTGGTTTCGCAGCGCCGGTGCTGACGTCGAGCGGCGGCGGCAGTCACGTCATGCTGTTCTCGTACTACGCCGTGCTGAACGCCGGCATCTTTGGCATCGCATGGTTCAAGGCCTGGCGGCTTTTGAACGTCGTCGGTTTCGTCTGCACGTTCGTCGTCGGCACGTTGTGGGGCGTCACGCGGTACCGTCCGGAGGATTTCGGCACCACCGAGCCGTTCCTGCTGCTGTTCTTCCTGTTCTACGTCGGCATCGCAACGCTTTACGCCGTGCGCCGGTCGCTCGAAGTGCGCCGTTACGTCGATGCGGCACTGGTATTCGGAACGCCGCTCGTCGCAGCCGGGCTCCAGGGTGCCCTCGTACGCCGCTTCGAATACGGGATGGCATGGAGCGCGATCGCGGCCGCTGCGATCTACCTGTCGCTCGCGCGTTTTCTCTACGCGCGGCACCGCGACGATCTGCGGCTGCTCGTCGAATCGTTCCTGGCGCTTGGCGTCGTGTTCGCAACGCTCGCAGTACCGCTTGCACTCGATGCGCGCCTGACCTCCGCGACCTGGGCGCTCGAAGGCGCTGCGCTCGTCTGGGTCGGGACGCGGCAGTCGCATGCGGCGTCACGCGTGTTCGGATTGCTGTTGCAGGTGGCGGCGGGCGTTGCGTTTGCGCTCGGCTTTTCGTTGTGGACGCATCGCGTCGTGACGAGTGCATGGCCGCTCCTAAACAGCGACTTCATCGGCGCGCTGCTGGTGGCGCTCGCGGCATTGGCCAGCGCTCGCGTACTTGCGCGCGGGACTGCAATTACGACGACCGAGCGCACGCTGGTTTCCGTCGTCTTCGGATGGGGGGTGTTGTGGTGGATTGGTGCCGGCTGGCAGGAGATCGAGCGGTTCATTGACGCCGACGCACGCATCGGCGCGTTCGTCGTATTTCTCGCCGCGACGGCGGCGGCGTTCGCGATGCTCGCGAGGCGGCTCGACTGGCCGCTCGCCCGCGTGCCGGCGTTCGCGCTTTCGCCGGCGCTGTTCGCGATCGCGTGGTATCGAATCGTCGACCTGCTCCCGAGCGCCGGTCACCTGTTCGCTTCCTGGGGCTGGCTCGCATGGCCGTTGGCCATCGCCGCGCACGTGGCGTTGTTGCGTCATTTCGAGCGCGTCACGCCTGTCGTGCCTTCGCCCGTTCTGGATGGCACCCATGCGATCCTCGCCTGGCTGGTGACGCTGATCGCCGCGCACGAATTGGCGTGGCTCGCGCGCTCGACCGTGGGCGGCGAGGCGTGGCGGCTCGCACCGTGGGCGCTTGCGCCGGTCGTCATGATCCTGGCGATCGTGCATGGCAGCGTGCGTGCGCAATGGCCGATGGGAACACGCGTTCGCGCGTGGCTCGTCGTCGCCGCGATACCCCTTGTCGTCGCCGTTCTGGCGTGGTCGCTGTACGCGAACGTGGTCAGTAACGGCGATGCAGCGCCACTCCCGTTCTTTCCGCTGTTCAACCCGCTCGACCTTGCGCAGGCGATGGTGTTCGTCGCGGTTGCGTTGTGGCTGCGCCGTTCGCGGACGGTGACTGGCAACCGGCTCGGCGCCATCGGTCCCGAGGTGCTCGGCGCGGCCGCCGCCGGCCTGCTGCTGTTCTGGGTGACGTTCGCCACGCTGCGCACGCTCCATCATTGGGCCGACGTGCCTTGGTCGATCGCGGGCGTTTGGGGTTCGCGCGTCGTGCAAGCTGCGCTGTCGCTCGTCTGGTCGGTGTTCGCGCTGGCCGCGATGGTTGTCGCCAATCGCCGTCGCTACCGCGGTGCCTGGGTCGCCGGAGCGGCATTGCTCGCGATCGTCGTCGCCAAGCTGTTCTTCGTTGACTTGTCGCAAGTGGGCGGCGTCGAGCGCATCGTGTCGTTCATCGGCGTCGGCGTGCTGCTGCTGGTCGTCGGCTACCTGGCGCCGGTGCCGCCGCGGCACGAGGCGACATGAACGCCGCGACGCCGTTCGCCGAAGCGCTTCTTGCGGAGGAATGACATGACCGTGCTGTCCTGGTTAAGGGTCGCCGTTGCCGCATGGCCGCTCACGACGCTCGCCGCGGAGGCGCCCACCGATTATGCGCAGCGCCAGCTCCTCACGACCGGTTCGGACAAGGCGTTCTTCCGAGTCGAACTGCCCGACTCCGTTTACGAGGGCGCTGCGCGCGCCGATCTCGGCGACCTGCGGGTCTTCAACGGTGACGGCGCCGTCGTTCCTTACGCGTTCGTGCCGCGGCCGGACCCGGTAACGGCCGCAACGGCGCCGCGCGTGCTTGCGTTGTTCCCGCTGATGGTCGACACGACGCAGCCGGATGCGTCCGATCTCACGATCAAGCTGCGACGCGACGCGGCGGGCACGAGCGTTGATATCCATTCACGCGATGGCACCCCCGTCGCGGGGTCGCGCGTCGTCGGCTATCTGATCGATGTTCCGCCCGAGGACAAGCCGCTCGTCGCGTTGCACATTCCGCTGCCGGACGCCGGTCCGGTGAATACGCGCGTGCGCATCGATGCAAGCGACGATCTCGACCGCTGGCGGACGCTGGTCAGCGCTGCGCCGCTCCTTTCACTCGAATACAACGGCCGGCGCCTCATGCGCGATCGGATCGAGCTCCCGCCCGTTCAAGCGCGCTATTTGCGGCTCACCTGGCTTTCGGCAGCGTCGCCGCAGTTGCAGTCGGTGCAGGGCGTTGTCGGCGATCGTGTCGTCGATACGCCGCGCAAGTTGCGCCGGGTGAATGGCGCGCGTGACGCGGCCGTCGATGATGCATTCGTATTCGATCTTGGTGCGGCGCTACCGGTTGATCGCGTGACGCTTGCGTTGCCGGAAGTGAACACCGTTGCGCCGATCGCCTGGGAAGCGCGCACGACCGCAGACGCTCCGTGGCATTCGGTGGGCACGTCGATCGCGTACCGGCTGCGCCAGGACGACGCCGAGATCGTGAATGCCGAGCATCGGATCAGCGGAGCGCCATTGCGCTATTTCCGCGTGCATGTGGATCCCAAAGCCGGCGGCGCGAGCGGCACGCCGCCGGTGCTGGTCGCTGGCTGGATTCCGCAGCAGATCGTGTTCGCTGCGCGCGGCAGCGGCCCGTTCGAGCTGGCTTATGGCAGCCGTCGCGGCGCGCCGGGTGCATTGCCGATCGCAACGCTCGTGCCCGGCTACGCCGCGTCCAAACCGATGCCGGCGAACGTCGGCGTCGCCACGCTTGCGAGTGCCCCGTCGATCATCAACGCGAACGCGATGCGCGAACCCCTCGATGTGAAGCGGTGGCTGTTGTGGGGCAGCTTGATCGCCGCGTCGCTCCTGCTCGGCTATATGGCATGGCGCCTTGCGCAGCAGATGAAAAGCGGCCCGGCGCAACCGGCACGCAACGGAGAT
>JAICVH010000188.1 GCA_025935435.1 Burkholderiales bacterium | reverse complement strand
CGCGCGCCTCGAGCGCACGAGGGAGTCATGCCCATGATGGCCGCGCATCCATGCACAGCGACCTTACGTGGACCGGTTGCTGTTCACCAAACGATCGGTGACCTGGGACGCCGATCGCGAGGCGGTCGGCAGGCGGGCGGTTTCACGCTTCTCGAAATGATGATCGTCGTCGCGATCATCGCGACACTCGCTGCGATCGCGCTGCCCTCGTACGCGAGCTATGTCACCCGCAGTCGAATCCTCGACGCGGTCGCGCGCCTTGCCGACGGCCGCGCACGGATGGACGACTATTTCCAGGACCAGCGCACCTATGTCGATGACGCTGGTCAGTGCGGCGTTTCGCCCCCGACGGCAACCACCGATTACTTCGTCGTCGCGTGCGAGAGCACTGCGACGACGTTCACCTATACGGCGAGTGGACTGGCCGCGAAGGGCATGGCGGCGTTCGTATACTCGATCGACCAGGCCGGCAACAAGGCGACGATTTCCGTTCCGTCAGGATGGTCGCGTACGGCGGATTGCTGGACGATCCGGCAGGATGGCTTCTGCGTTTGATTTCTCGCGACGCCAATGCAGCGGCCGCTGAAACATCACTTTCCGTCCCGCCCGTGCGGCGCGTTCCTGCTGGAGGCGCTGGTCGGAATGCTCGTGTTCGCGATTGCTGCCGCCGCTGTGATCGCCTTCGTCGCCAGCGCCGTCCGCGCGGGCACCAACGCCGATCTCCGCAGCGTCGCCACCGGCCTCGCTGCGACGACACTCGCGCGGATGGCAACCGATGATTTCGCAACCCTCCCCGATCGCTACGACGCATCGCACGGTGGCACCGGCTACCGCGCGCTCGTTACGCGCGCACGTCAGTTGCCGGGTGTAACGGCAACTCGCAACCTGCCCGAGCTCTCCATTACGGACGGGCCTTCCGCCGCCAGTCGACGCGTCGACGTCGTCGTCTCATGGCAACCGCCCGGCGCCTCGCGACCTCATCGTTCGCTGCTCACGACGGTCATCGCCCGATGAGCATGCTGCGCGTGATGCAACCATCGCAGACAGCCTATCGGCCGTTGCGAATCGACTCGCGACCTCGAGCGCGGGGCGTCACGCTCGTCGACGTCCTGGTGGCACTCGCCGTTGCGATGCTCACCATGGTCCTGGTGTATGCGACCTTCGCGCTGGTGCAGTCTGCTCGTCGCAGCGCTGCGTCGGGGGGTGATCTGCAGGCGAATGGCGCCTTTGCGCTGTCGGCGATTTCCATTCACGTCGCCAATGCCGGCGCCGGTTTCGCATCGGTGTCACGATGGCTCGACACATGCCCCGTCGACGGCGACATCGCGACGACGCTGCGCCCGGTGAACGTGCTGATCACCGACGGTGGTGCTCCCGACCGCCCCGACAGTCTGGTCGTGCGGCAATCGCTCGCGCGCACGGGTGGCGTCATCGCCGCGTTCGTCGCGGAGGCGCCGCCCGGTTCTGCATTCAGGATTGCGGCCGTCGACGGTTACGCTCCTGGCGATCGCGTCGCTGCCATCAGTCGCACGGGCGAATGTGCGTCGGCCACCGTGACGACGGTCGCGACGAGCGCACCCGGCATCCTCGACATCGCGCATTCGCCACTCGGCGTCACGCTTCCCGTGACGTCGGTGCTTCTGAACCTTGGAGCGGCCACCCGCGCAACCGTGATGCGCCTCGACGTTGCCGGAGGATCGCTGCGCAGCACCGACGTCAGTAACGACGACGCACCCAACCCCGTCGTGGCGAACGTCGTCAACGTCAAGTTCCAGTACGGCATCGACAGCGATGGCGATGGCGCATTGGACACGTGGGTTCCGGCTGCCGAGGGAAGTCCGTGGAGTCCTGCAGCGCTGCTGATCGCACCGCGTCAGGTGCTGGACCGCATTCAGGCGGTCCGGATTGGCGTCATTGTGCGATCGGAGCGTACGGAACGCACGCAAACGCGCGCGTTTCACTGGGTGCTTTTCGACTGTGAAAACGAAGACAAGAGCACGTGTCCGGGGCGTCTCGAAGCGACGATCGCCGCATCTCCGGGTGGCGGCTATCGCTACCGTGTATACGAAACGATCGTGCCGTTGCGTAACGCGCGCTGGAATCGCGGGGTATGACGCTCAAGTTGCGGATATCGGCAGCAGGCCGATCCGAGCGTGGCCTCGTGCTGTTCATTGCGCTGTTTGCGACGATTGCCCTCGCGATGAGCGCCGTCGCGTTGGTTGGCAACGCGGCGACCGACGTGGCGATCAGCGCGAATGTCGAAGCGCGCCAGCACGCAACCTTGGCCGCGACGGCCGCGCTCGAGCACGCGCTCGCGGCGCTGATCGAAACGAATGCCATCCCCGATCGCTCGGTCGATGAGCCCACGCGCCACTATTTCGCGTCGAGACAAGCCGGCGAAGATGCCCGCGGCGTACCACTGGCGTTGCAACGCCTCGCCGATTATCCGCCGGGCGCCGCGTTGATCGACGTTGGCGGCGCGCTGACGCTCCGTTATCTGATCGAACGGCTGTGCCTGCTGCCCGGTAGCGCATCAGCCGAAAACTGCACGTTGACTCCGCCCAGCGTTGCCGCAGCATTGGGCGCAGCGCCTGCGTCCGAGCCGCCGCGCACGCCGTACTACCGCGTCACCATCCGCGTCGATGGCGCCGCCAGCACGACGACGTTCGTGCAGGCATTGCTGATCGATGATCCCTCGCAGCCGCGGCGTTCGTGGCGTACGCTCGATGAATAAGCGCTCCGGTGCGTCAACCCATGACCGGCATGTGAAAGCCGGGCGCCGCGCTTCCGTCGTCGGGCCACCGCGCGGTGACCGTCTTCAGCCGCGTATAGAAGCGAACGCCATCGGTGCCGTGGACGTTCAGATCGCCGAACAGCGAGTTACGCCAGCCACCGAACGAATAGAACGCCATCGGTACCGGGATCGGCACGTTGATACCGGCCATGCCAACTTCGACATCCTGCTGGAAGCGTCGCGCGGCGTGACCGGAGCGGGTGAAAAGCGCGGCACCGTTTGCATACGGATTTTCGTTGATCATCGTAACCGCGTCGTTGAGCGATTCGGCGCGCACGACGATCAATACCGGGCCGAAAATCTCTTCCCGATAGATCGTCATATCGGGCGTAACGTGGTCGAACAACGTCGGCCCGACGAAAAAGCCCGACGCATGGCCGGCAATCGTCGGTCGGCGGCCGTCGACGACCAGCGACGCGCCTTCGCTCACGCCACGATCGATCAAGCCCGTGATCCGATCACGCGCGGCGCAGGTAATAACCGGCCCCATCTCGATATCGGGTGCATCACCCGGACCCGTGGTGATGCGTTTGGCGCGGGCTGCGAGGCGCTCGACCAGCGAATCGGCGACATCGCCAACGGCGACGACGGCCGAAATCGCCATGCAGCGCTCGCCGGCGGACCCGTATCCGGCACCAATGATCGCCTCCGTGGCGAAATCGAGATCGGCGTCCGGCATGACGACCGCATGATTCTTGGCACCGCCCAATGCCTGCACGCGCTTGCCATGCTTCGCACCGGTCTCGTAGATGTATCTCGCGATCGGCGTCGAGCCGACGAAAGACACCGCGCGCACGCGCGGATGCGCGAGCAACGCGTCGACCGCCTCCTTGTCGCCGTGCACGACATTGAACACGCCATCCGGCAGACCCGCTTCCTGCAGCAATTCGCCGAGCCGCAGCGACAGCGTGGGATCGCGCTCCGACGGCTTCAGCACGAACGTATTGCCGCAGGCAATCGCGATCGGAAACATCCACATCGGCACCATCGCGGGGAAATTAAACGGCGTGATACCCGCGCATACGCCGAGCGGCATGCGCATCGACCAGCTGTCGACCTCGGTGCCGACGCTGTCGCTGTGCTCACCCTTCAACAGATGCGGAATGCCGGTCGCGAACTCGACGACCTCCATGCCGCGCGTCAGCGAGCCTTCGGCGTCGACAAGCGTCTTGCCGTGCTCCTGCGTGACGATTCGTGCGAGATCCTTGCGATGACGGTCGAGCAGATCGCGAAACTTCATCAGCACGCGCGCCCGCCGTAACGACGGTGTTGACGACCATGCCGGAAATGCATCGGCCGCCGCGTTGACGGCGGCATCGACATCGGCCGCGTTCGCATACGGAACGTGCCGGATCACTTCGCCGGTCGCAGGATTCGTCACTTCGCCGTAACGTGTCGTCGTCGGCGAATGCGCGCGGCCGCCGATCCACAGCGGCAGTCGCTCGAGTGTCGTGAGGTCCATCGTCACTCCTTGATGAACGCTGGCAGAAGCGGGAAGGAGCAGCGTTCGGGATCCGCGTCGTGCTGGCGGGTATGCGATTGCTCCCGCGCCGCGACGCGCCGTTTCGCTTCGGATTATAGCGCTGCGACGAAGTGTGAATCCCTGCTGCCGATATTGTAGTCACCACTATCCATGTTAGATTACCAACATCGAGCGAGCCATCATCGTCTGCACGGGATTTGGAGCCATGCACCTGATCTTCATGCTCACCCGCAACGACAGGACTGTCGAGGACGCCGACTGCCTGGTGGACGAGGTCTGCTCGCTCGGCGTGACGCACGTCGGGTTCAAGGACATCGGCGTACCGCCGGAGGTGATGCGCGTGCTCGTCGAGCGAATCCGCCAGCACCGCGGCGTCTGCTACCTCGAGGTGGTGAGTACAACAGCCGACGCGGTTGCCCGCTCGCTCGAGTGCGCCGCGGCGCTGGGCGTCGATCGGATCCTCGGTGGTACCGATCTGCTCACGGCGCGCCGAATTCTTGGGAACCTGAGCCGCTATTTTCCGTTTCCCGGCCGGCCGGTCGGCCACCCCACCCGGCTCGAAGGATCGGCGGAGCTCATCGCCGAGCATTGCGCCAACGCGCGTGCGAGCGGATGCGCGGGCGTGGACCTGCTCGCGTACCGGGCTACACACGCTGAACCGCTCGACCTGGTTCGCGCGGCACGCGCCGCACTGGCAGGAGGCACGCTGATCGTCGCCGGCAGTGTCAATACGCGCGAACGAATTCATGCGCTGGCTGAAGCCGGCGCGGATGCGTTCACGATAGGCTCGGCGGTGTTCGACGGCTCGTTTTCACCCGCCAAGGGTTCGTTGCGCGGTCAGATACTCGACGTCCTCGAAGCCTGCGACAAGGCGTCCCGGGTCGCGGCCTGAGCGAAGCGCCGGTGTCCATCCACACAATAACGGGCGATCCGCTCGATCGATTGCTGCAGGGTGTGTGGACTGACCCGGATACCGGCGCGCCGATTGGGGTCCCCGTTCGCGCGATCGCGATCGAGCACAGCGTCGCCGGCCGGGAAGCAGATCTCGTCGCACCGTTGCAGCTCGGCCGTCGCCTCGCGGTCGTCAGCGATGCGACAACGCGGGTAGTGCTGGGAGGGCAAGTCGAGCGCGCGCTCGCGCGTCTCGCCGCCATCACGCCGGTCGTCGTCGAGGGCGAACCCCACGCTGACGCGGAAACCGCCGGGACGATCCGGCGCGCGTGCGCGGAAGCCGATGCGCTGATCGCGGTCGGTTCGGGCACGGTCAACGATCTCTGCAAGCATGCGGCGGCGCAGGACGGGAAACCGTACGCAGTGTTCGCAACCGCGCCTTCG
>JAICVH010000298.1 GCA_025935435.1 Burkholderiales bacterium | reverse complement strand
CGTCATCAAGCCCAAGGCGAAGACCGGCGCGCACCATCACGGGCCGGTCGAAAGCGTCATTTACGTCGTGAGCGGGCGCGCGCGGATGAAATGGGGCGATCGCCTGGAGTTCACCGCCCAAGCGGGGCCGGGGGATTTCATCTACGTTCCACCTTACGTTCCGCACCAGGAGATCAACGCGAGCGACACCGAGCCGCTGTCCTGCGTGCTTTGCCGCAGTGGTCAGGAGCCTGTCGTCGTGAACCTCGATCTACCGAACGTCGAGCCGAATCCCGAGCATGTGCCGTGGATCGACAATATTCATCCGCCGCCGCGTGACGCGTAAGCCGCGCGCGCGGCCAACCAGCTTACGCGCCGGAAGCAGTCGGTGTTTTCGGGCGCGAGTCCCGACTCCGTGATGACCTTGACAGACGTCATCCGCGGCGACCGGCGCGCGCCATGCGCCGCGTACGGATTTCGGCCGCTATTTCTCCCGCGAGGAGTCCGATCGTCGCGGCGACCCCGGCCGCAATGCGGAATCGCGCGAATGCCGGTCGGGACAGTGGCGGCTTGCCCGCGAGCGGGTGTCCGACGTTCATCGGCACGAGCCCCTTGGGCGGTGCTTTTGGAGGCTCAGCTTCATCCGCTTGCGCGGCGGCATCCTGCTTGTCCGCGCCTTGCGCACTCTTGCGCGGAGGCTCGGTCTTGGCTCGCGGCTTCGCCTGCTCGCGTCGCGTACCGTGTGAATAGGCATACGTCTTCGTGAATTCGGCGCCGAGCAGGAAGATCTGCGCCGAGTAATAGACCCACACCAGCACGATCACGAGCGAGCCGGCCGCGCCAAAGCCCGATGCAACGCCGCTCTTGCCGAGATACAGGCCGATCAGCAGCTTGCCCACCGAAAACAGCAGCGACGTCACGGCGGCGCCCACCCACACGTCCTTCCATTCGATGCGGCAGCGAGGCAGCAGCTTGTAGATCATTGCGAACAGCCCGGTCACGATGCCGAAGCTGACAAGGAAGTTGATCGCCTGCAAGACGAACTCCCAGTCCTCGAACCAGCTGTCCCAGAAGTGCGACAGCGCGGACAGCCCGGCACTCAGCACCAGCGATACGAGCAGCAGGAAGCCGACGCCGAGGATCATCCCGAACGACAGCAGGCGCCCGTGAATCAGCGCCCACACACCGGACTTCTCCGGCTTCGGCGCATCCCAAATCCGGTCCAGATCCGACTGGAGCTCGCCGAACACCGTCGTGGCACCGAGCAGCAGCGTGACGACGCCGGCGACAGCGGCGAACGTGCCCTTGCCGGGCTCGCTCGCACTTTTGACCAGGCCTTGAATGGCAGCCGCACCCTCGTCGCCGAGCATGCCGCGGAGCTGCGCGAAGATCTCGCCGCGCGCAGCGTCAGCCCCGAAAAAGAATCCGGCCACGGCGATGGCGATGACGAGGAGCGGCGCGATCGAAAAGATCGTGTAGTACGCGAGGGCGGCGCCCATGCTCGGGGCGTAATCCTCAGACCATTGCGACAGCGATTCCTTGATCAGCGGCCAGATGGACTTGAGGGCGATCATCGTGCGTCTCCCGGGACGCTGCCGGGAGGGGTGGAACGCAGCCCGTCACCCGGAAGCTTCTACGCGCGTAGCGTCGTCGTGACGCACGCAAGCGATCGCAGCGTAGCGAGTGTTTGATCGGCTGGCTGTCGGCGGCGCGCGACGAACGCTGTACGCGTTTTCCCGACGGCCCCGTGAATCGGGCGTCGGCGGCGGAAAGTAGGGTCAGACTCGACTTTTGTGGGAAACCTCGGCGGCGAAGGTAAGGCGCGGAAAAGTCGAGCCTGACCCTACTTTCCGACTCGGTGCCGAAAGTAAGGCGCGGAAAAGTCGAGTCTGACCCTACTTTTCGACGGCGTAGTACGCCCACTGCCAGCGCTGGAACGGGTTGGGCTTGAAGCCCTTAAGCCACGGCTGCGCGAGGTCGTTTCGATACGGATAGTCGGCGAGGATCCACGGCGCGTAGTTCGCGATCAGTTCGTTCATCTTGCGAAACAAGGCATTGCGCTCCGGCCCATCCTGCAAGGCATGCGCGCGATCGTACAGTCGATCGTACTCGGGCAAACGCAGTCGCGCGTCGTTCGATGTGCCGATGTTGCGGCTGACGAGGTAGCTGTAGAACGCGTCGCCATCCGGTACCCCGCTGACCCAGCCCAGGCCCCACATCATCATCTGGCCTGCTTCGGTCATCTTGTTCAGTTCCGGCCACTTGTTCTTGACGAACGTGATGCGGATCCCGATCGCGTCCATGTTGCGTTTCCACAATTCGTCGCTCGCACGCGCGGTCGCATCGGTCGTCGAGCCCTTTTCGATCGTGAGCGGCTTGCCGTCGGGCGTTTCACGGTAGCCATCCCCGTCGCGATCCTTGTATCCAAAGCGGTCGAGCAACGCGCGCGCGGCGGCCGGGTCGAACGGCGTCTTGATCGCTACCGAAGGGGCGTGCCCGAACATGCCTGGCGGCACCGGCTGGTCGGCCGGAACCGCCTGGCCATTCGACAACTGACGAATCGCGCCTTCGCCGTCGTACGCGAGACTGATCGCGCGCCGCAATGCGATCTTGGACGGCTCATAGCCACCGACCAGCGGATCGTCCATATTGAAGAAGAAGAACGCGAGCGACGGCTCGGCCTGCCGGTGCAAGACGATGCCGCGCTGCGCGAGCGCCGGCTTGAGCTTGTCGCCGTCGAGGACCGTCGGTGCAAGCGACGCCGGCACGCTGACATAGTCGAGCGCGCCGCGGTCGAACGCCAGAAGCCGCGGTTGCGACTCCTCGATGATCGCGATGTCGATCGTTCCGGTCAGCGGCAGCCGGCGTCCGGTGAGGCCGTTGGCGATCGCGGCGTCTCCCGGATCGCGGCCGGGTGCCGGATAGGTTTCACTACGAAAGTCCGGATTCGCTTCGAGCACGATGCGCTGCCCGCGTGTCCACGATTTGAGGCGATAGGGACCGGTGCCGACCGGGTGCTCCATCACGCGGTGCGATTCGTCCTGATACTTCTCGACGACTTCGCGCGCAACCGCCGCGAAATTCGACGTCGTGAGCCACCACTTGAAGTCGTACGCCGGCTCCTTGAAGCGAATACGCAACGTGTAGCGGTCGAGCGCCTGTACGCCTTCGATCGGCTCGTCGTAATCGAGCCGGCCGGTCTTGCGCGCGCGTTCGAGCACGGGCTCGAGGCCGACCAGCGTTCGCTCGAACAGGTTGAGCCAGTACGAGCGTACCTTCGGGTCGAACACGCGCTTGATGCTGTAGACGTAATCGTGCGCGGTGAGCTCGCGGCGCTTGCCGCCGAACGCAGGGTCCGGGGCGAAATGGATGCCGCGCTTAACCCTGATCGTGTAGGTGCGGCCGCCTTCGGTGATTTCCGGCAGGCCGTCCGCCGTGTTGGGTTGCAGGACCACTGGGCGCGCGAAGTAGTCGTACCGATACAGCGGGTCGAAGATGCCAAGGCACACGGCATCGGAGTACGTGTCACTCAGCGCCTGCGGATCGAAACCGGACTCGGCGACGGGAAACGCGACGTGCAACGTCTTCCGCGTGTCGGCTGCTTGCGCATCGGGCGTGACCGACGCAGCGACGACGCACGTGATCGCGAACGCGACGGCCAAACGAGCGAACGTCGCGGTGACGCTCATTCGCGAGCGCCGAGAAAACGGGCCAACCGCGCGACGCCTTCGTCGATGCGCGCGTCGGTCGCCGCAAAACACCAGCGAACGAACCCCTCGCCTTCCGGACCGAACGCGCTGCCCGGCGCGAGGCCGAGCTGGGCTTCGCCAACGAGGCGCCGGCAGAAGTCGAGCGTGTCGTCGACGCCGTCGACGCGGAAGAACGCATACATCGCACCGTGCGGTGGTGTCGCAGTCACGCCCGGTAGTTGCGCGAGCGCAAAGATCAGCCGATCGCGCGCGTGCTGCAGCCGGTTCCGCGTCGCGATCGCGAGCGGCTCTCCATCCTCGATCGCGGTAACGCCTGCGCGCTGCACGAACACCGGCGAGCACGACGTGTTGTATTCGATCAGTTTGCCGAGATCGGGCATCAGCGTCGGCGGAGCGACGATCCAGCCGAGGCGCCAGCCCGTCATCAGCCAGGCTTTGGAAAAGCTGTTCGTGCTGACGACGCG
>JAICVH010000478.1 GCA_025935435.1 Burkholderiales bacterium | reverse complement strand
GCTCGAGGACGATGCGGACGCGCACGCGTATGTCGTTGTCGACGGTCGACGTGTCCGCCCATTCGCCTTCGCCGACCTTGTAGTCCAGCCGCTTCAGCGAAAACGCGCCTTCGGCCGTTCGATTGCCTGCCGCATCGGATTTGATTGCGACCGGGACGACGCAATCCCGCGTGATGCCCTTCAGCGACAGCTTGCCCGCAATTTCGTAGCGATCATTGCCCACGCTGCGAATCGACGTCGATGCGAAATGCGCGACCGGGAACTTCGCCGTATTGAACCACAGCGGACCTTTCGCCTCGTCCTCCGACTCGGTGCTCGCCAGGTCGATGCTCGCAAGGTCGATGTCGAACTGCGCGCGCGACTTGTCGAGCGCGCTCGCATCGAACATCACGTCACCCGTCCATTTGCGGAAGCGGCCATCGAAGTTGACGCCCATCTGCTTCATCGAAAAGGCGATCTCGCTTTTCGCGACGACGACGCCGGTCGCGTGGGCCACCCCGATGCAAAGCACGAACAGGCAAGCGACTGATCCGGGGAGTCGCCGCATGGAGGACAGTCTGCTCATCGTGAACGAAGTGCGGGATTGCGTTTGAAGATCGGCAGCATACGGGCAAGCACCACATCACGATCGACAAAATGATGCTTCAGCGCCGCTGCGACATGCACGGTGATGACGCCCGCGAGCAGCGCGTTCAAGCCGATGTGCACGATGCGAAGCGCATCGGCGAGCGCCCTGTCCTTTGGCAACAGGTCCGGCAGCGGCAGCACGCCGACATACACGACTTGCACTCCCGTCGCCGAACTGTACAGCCATCCGGACAGCGGGATGACCAGCAGCAATGCATAGAGCATCGCATGGGAAACAGACGCGGCACGTCGCTGCCAAGGCCGCATCGCAACCGGCGCAGGGTGCGGGCGTAATGCGCGCCAGGCAAGGCGGAGCGACGTCACCGCGAAGATCGTTATGCCGATCGATTTATGCCACAGGTACCAGTGGAGCTTGCGCGGCGATATCGGCAACTGAACCATCGACAGGCCAAGCAGCAGGTTCGCAATGATCAACAGTGCGGTGATCCAGTGGAGCGCGATTGCGGCGCGGTCGTAATTCTCCGTCATCTTCTGCGCGGCTTCGACCTGTTCGGCCCTTCGTTCGCATTGCGGTCTTTCGATAGCGTAACAGGGCGCGCCTGTGGGCTATTCCCGGCAACGCGATGCATGGTTCAACCGGCGGATTTGAGCTCGACCGCGAACGTGCGCACCCCGTCAAGCAGCATCTGGACCGCCAATGCGGTCAGCACGAGTCCCATCAGCCGTTCGACGGCGAGCATGCCGCGATCGCCGAGCACGCGCTGCAGGCGGTATGACGCAAGCAAGACGACTGTCGCAACCGTCATCGCGGCCGTCAACGCGACGACCCACGCCAGCCATTGCGCCGGGTTGCGCGACACCATCAGCATCACCGTTGCCAGCGCCGACGGCCCGGCAATCGATGGGATCGCGATCGGGACCAGGAACGGTTCAGTACCCGGCCCGTCGCCGAACAGGCCCTCCGGGTGACGAAACACCATCCGCAACGCGATCAAGAACAGGATGATGCCGCCGGCAATGGCGACCGACACCTGAGACAGTTGCAACCAGCCGAGAAACGTCTGCCCGCCGAACATGAACGCGAGCAGGATCACGAAGGCTGCGATGCATTCGCGCAGCACGATACGCGCGCGCCGGGCAGCGTCGACGTTCGCCAACGCCGACACGACGATCGGCACGTTGCCGAATGGATCAATGACGAGCAGCAGCAACACGGCCGCGGAGAAGACGTCGCTGAAGGGCATGCTCAATCGCCGAGCACCAGGCCTTCACGCCGGGGATCGGCGCCTCCGATCCAGCCACGCGTGCTGCGCATGATCGCCTGCACGCCACTCGTCTGGTCGATCACGACGGTCCGATGGCCAAGTGCCTCCAGGCGGGCCTGCAACAGCGCGACCGCCGTGTCTCTCTCGAGCTCCGTCGGCCCGTTGCGGCTGCCGAAATTGGGCAGCGCGATCGCCGCCTGCGGATCGAGCTTCCAGTCGATCAGCGCAACCAGCGTCTTCACGACGTAATTGATGATCGCACTGCCGCCCGGCGAGCCGGTGACGATGGCGACCCGACCGCGCGCGTCGTATGCGATCGTCGGCGCCATCGATGAACGCGGACGCTTGCCCGCCTCGACGCGGTTCGCGACCACCTTGCCATTGTCGAGGGGTGAAAATGAAAAATCGGTCAGCTCGTTGTTGAGCAGAAAGCCGCCCGCCGTCATCAGCCGGCTGCCGAACTGATCTTCGATCGTCGTCGTCATCGATACCGCGTTGCCTTCTCCGTCGACGATGGCAATGTGCGACGTCGACGGGAATTCGGCAGCCGCAGCGGCACCGTATGCGAGCGCCGGCGCACGTTCACGCTCGCGCGACGGATCGCCTGGGGTCGCGACGCCGAGGCTCCCATTCACCGTGATCAGTGCTCCGCGTGCGCGCAGGTAATCGGCATCGAGCAATCCCGACGGCGGCGGGGCGAAATCCGGATCGGCCAGATAGACGCCGCGATCCGCGTAGGCGAGGCGCTCGGCTTCGCTCAGAAAATGCACGCTCCAGAACGATGCGGGGCCCATCGAGGCGATGTCGTACGGCGCGAGCATGCCGAGCACCTGCAGCACCGTCGTGCCGCCCGACGATGGGGGCGGCATGCCGCAGATCCGGTAGTCACGATAACGACCGCAGACGGGTGTGCGCACCTTGATTGCGTAGTTCGCGAGATCCCGTCGCGTCAGATCGCCGGGGTGGCGCTCCGCCTCGTTCACGGTACGAACGATGTCGTCGGCGATCGGGCCGTCGTAGAACGGTTTGGCGCCCTGCGCGGCGAGCGTACGAAGCGTTTGCGCGTACGCCGGATTGCGAAGCGTGGTCCCG
>JAICVH010000619.1 GCA_025935435.1 Burkholderiales bacterium | reverse complement strand
TTGCCGCGGAGCGCGGAAAGTGCGGTCACGCCCTGCGTCAACGGATGCATAACGATGCTCGCCGGCGCCAGCGTGCGCACGGCGTACGAAGTACCGACGCCGTCGGTCGTGTTCGGGTCGATCGTCTCGAGCGCGCCCCAGCCGTGCGGCGTCGTCGTGCCGCCCACGGCGTCGAGCCGATCCTGATCATAGAACGTGCCGAGCACGACGGCGCGACCGGCTTGTGCAAACTCGGCGACCCGGTTGCCGACGGCCGTCGCGTTGGCAAACACCGTGTCCTCGAACAACAGGATGACGTCGAAATTCGCGAGCAGCGCGTCCAGCGGGGGGACTGCCGTCGAAACGTCGACTGCAGTGTAGGAGTGACCGGGGACCTTCGCTGTGAAGTCGACGGCGGTCTGCGGCGCCAACGCATTGGACAGGATGCCGATGCGCGCCGCGTGCGCAGCCGTCGTGAAGACGGCAGTGACGACGATGGCCGCCAGCACGCGGAACATTGATGACATCGTGAACAAACGCGGGCGACGCTCTAGGCGCGACTCGTCGACCCGCCGCCGATTGGGATGGGCGAAGCGTAGCGCAACCATCGACATTTAGCCATTCCAGGCCTGTGGAAAACCGCCCGGCGGCCAAGGGTTTGTTGCGAAGGACGCCGGGTAATCGCCGAAATGTCGTCGAACGACGACGTTTCCACAAGTTCGCGCGCGGCGGGTCGCAGCGGTTCAGAGCGAAGCCGCAGGCGCTCCTGTCAGGTGACCGCGCGTTCCAGAAGCATCGCGTCGCCGTAGCTCATGAAGCGGTAACGCGCGCGGACGGCATGCGAATACGCGGCGCGAATCGTGTCGAGCCCCGCAAACGCGCTCACCAGCATCAAAAGCGTCGACTTTGGCAGGTGGAAATTGGTAAGCAGCCGATCGACGACGCGGAACCGATAGCCGGGCGTGATGAACAGCGTGGTTTCCGCGGTGCCGGCGCGCAGGCCGGTATTCGCCGCAGCCGATTCGAGCGCCCGGAGCGATGTCGTGCCGACGGCGACCACCTGCCGTCCGCGATCGCGCGTCTTGGCGATTGCATCAACCGTAGCCGGCGGGATTGCGTATCGCTCGGCGTGCATTCGATGCTCGGCAATCATCGTCACCTGCACCGGCTGAAAAGTGCCTGCGCCAACGTGCAGCGTCACGAATGCCCGCTCGATGCCGCGGCGCGAAAGCGCGTCGAGCACCGCCGCATCGAAATGCAGGCCGGCGGTAGGGGCAGCGACGGCACCGGGATCGCGCGCGAACACGGTCTGGTAGCGCTCGGCATCGCGGCGATCGGGCCGATGCTCGATGTACGGCGGCAGCGGCACCTCGCCATGCTGCTCGAGCCAGCCGGCGAGGTCCTCGACCCCCTCGAAGCGCATCGTGAAAAAGCGGTCATCGCGCGCGATGACGACCGCGCGGGCACCCGCCGCAACGTCTATCGTGCCGCCGATGCGTGGTGGGTGGCTTGCCTTTAGCTGCACGACGGCGGTCGAAGTCCCGGTGACGCGTTCGACGAGCATCTCGACCTCGCCCCCGGTTGGCTTGCGCCCGCGAACGCGCGCGTTGATCACCCGCGTGTCGTTGAACACCAGAAGGTCGCCCGGCTGCAACAACCATGGCAGGTCGGTGAAGCGCAAATCGGCAACGTGCGGTCCGTCGACGTGCAGCAGGCGGCTGCCGCTGCGGTCTTCAGCGGGTACCTGGGCGATCAGTTCAGCCGGCAGCTCGTAATCGAAATCGGCGAGCGTGAACGCCTTCGACATGGCGCCCGCGCGCGCACTACTTGGGATCGAAGCGCAGCGCGGCGGAATTGATGCAGTAGCGCATCCCCGTCGGGGGCGGCCCATCCGGGAAGACGTGACCGAGATGCGCGTCGCACACATTGCAGATCACTTCGGTGCGGCGCATGCCATGGCTCGTGTCCGTCTTCTCGCGAACGTTCGCCGGATCGAGCGCCTGGAAATAACTCGGCCATCCGCACGCCGAGTCGAACTTCGTATCGGACTCGAAGAGCGGCGTGCCACAGCAGACGCAGGTATAGATGCCGTGCTCGTGATGGTCGGTGTATTCGCCGGTGCCGGGCGGTTCGGTGGCCGCCTGGCGCGTGACCGCGTACTGCATCGGCGTCAGCTCACGCTTCCATTCGGC
>JAICVH010000198.1 GCA_025935435.1 Burkholderiales bacterium | reverse complement strand
GTCTTCGCGTCGGCCGCAACGAAGAGGCCGATCACGCCTTCCGCAGCCACCCTGCTTGCGGCCTTGCTCGCCTTGGCGCCGCTGCGGATGCGCAGTAGCTCCTCGGCCTTCGCGAGGTCACCTTCGGCCTCGGTCAGCGCCTTCTTGCATTCCATCATGCCGAGTCCGGTGCGCTGGCGCAGTTCCATCACCGTGCTCGCGGAAATATCCGCCATGTTCGTAAGCTCCGTTCATTCCGTGGCGATCGAGGCGCGGCCGTTCGCCTGCCCGATCGTTCGCAACGACGCCGTGTCATGGGCGGACGTTGCGCCGGACAGCGCACGAAGGCGCGCTGTCGTTGTTCGTGGATCAGGCCGAGGCTTCGTCAGCGACCTCGACGAACTCGTCGCCGGACGTCACGATCTCCTGCACCGTATTGCTCTTGCCCTCGAGGACCGCATCGGCAACGCCACGGGCGTAGAGGCGGATCGCGCGGCTCGAATCGTCGTTGCCCGGGATGACGTACGCAACCGGGTCCGGATTGTGGTTCGTGTCGACAACGGCGACGATCGGGATGCCGAGCTTCTTCGCTTCGGTGACCGCAATCTTGTGATAACCGACGTCGATGACGAAGACTGCATCGGGCAGCGCCGTCATGTCCTTGATGCCGCCGAGGCTCTTTTCGAGCTTGTCGAGTTCGCGCTGGTGTGACAGCGCCTCGCGCTTCGACATGCGCTCGAACGTGCCGTCCTGCTTCATCGTCTCGAGGTCCTTCAGCCGCTTGATCGACTGCTTGACCGTCTTGAAATTGGACAGCATTCCGCCGAGCCAGCGGTGGTCGACGTACGGCATGCCGGCGCGTTGCGCCTCTTCAGCGATGATGTCGCGTGCCTGCCGCTTGGTGCCGACGAACAGGATCGTGCCGCGGTTTTGTGCAAGCTGACGCACGTACTTCATCGCGTCGTTGTACATCGCCAGCGTCTTTTCGAGGTTGACGATGTGGATCTTGTTGCGCTGGCCGAAGATGTAGTCGGCCATCTTCGGGTTCCAGTAGCGGGTCTGGTGGCCGAAATGGACACCGGCCTCCAGCATTTGACGCATGGTTACAGACATGCTTCACTCCTGATCAGGGTTGGGCCTCCACCGGCGGATTGCGTACCGGCCGCATGCTGCGCCAGCCGGGCACCCTGATACGCCGGTGTGCGAAGTGGACGCGTCGCTCGCGTAGGCAGACGAATCGTCCCGGTGTTCCTCGAACGCGTGGTCGGTCGATACCAACACGCTGCCGTTCGTGGAACGGTGCCGCACCGCGAGAACGCGATTGGCGTAAACGAAGAGGCGCGGTAACCCGTTATTCTAGCACGCGATGTCGTCCCGCGCCGAACCGCGGCGCGTCCTCCCACTCCACGATGGCTGCTACGGTCTACCCTTCGCTGAACGCCGGGTCCGTCCCCGGGCCCGTCGTGTGTGCGCACGTCGGCTCGGCGCTCCTCGAGGTGTCCGGCGACGACGCGGTCGCATTTCTGCACGGCCAGCTCTCGAGCGACGTGCAGTCACTCGAAAGCGGCCGCGGGCAGTACTGGAGCTACAACTCGCCGAGGGGCCGCATGCTCGCCAACGGCGTACTGTGGCGGCCGGCCACTGGCGCCGCGGGCCGCGTGATGCTGTTGCTCGCCGCCGACCTCGCGGATACCGTCCGGCGTCGGCTCTCAATGTTCGTGCTGCGTGCAAAAGTGGCCATTGCCGATGTCCGCGATCGCTACACGCTGCTCGGCCTCGCCGGTAGCGGTAACGCGGAGGCCACCCGCGACGCGCTCGGTGTCACGGTCGCTCCGTTCGTGGCGGCGCCATTCAACGGGGACGCCTCGGCGCTGGCGCTGCCCGATGGGCGGATCGTCGTCACGTGTCCCGCAACCAGCGCGCCGATCATTCACGCCGCATTGGCCCGACACGCGGCGACGGCCGACGCCGAGACATGGCGCTGGTTCGCGATCGCGGCCGGCGTACCGAAGATTACCGCAGCGACGTCGGACCTGTTCGTGCCGCAGGCCGCGAACTGGGACCTGCTCGGCGGCGTCAGCTTCCAGAAGGGCTGTTATCCGGGCCAGGAAATCGTCGCGCGCATGCAATATCTTGGGCGATTGAAGGAGCGCTTGTTCGCGTTTCGCACCGACGCCGAAGACGTACCGCCGGCGGCGCGTGCGTTCTCCGCGACGTTTGGCGTCGATCAGGCGTGCGGAACGGTCGTCAATGCGGCGTCCGACCCTAGCGGCGGCAGCGTGCTGCTCGCCGTGGTGCAGCAGGCGGCCGTCGACGCCAACGACATCCGGTTGAACGCCCCCAACGGGCCGCGGCTCGTGCCGCAAGCATTGCCGTATGCGGTGCCCGAAGCCGCGCCGCCACGCGCTCCGCGTGCGCTGTAACAGCAGGCCGGTAGTGCTCCGCGGCCGTCCCCGCGCGAACTGAACACGGCGCCGCGATGTGCCTGGCCGTCATCGCCCTCGACCGGCACCCGCGCTATGCACTGGTGGTCGCGGCCAACCGCGACGAGTTTCACGCCCGCCCGTCCCAGCGCGCGCACTGGTGGCAAGACGCGCACGGCGCGTCGCTGCTCGCAGGCCGCGATCTCGAGCACGGCGGCACGTGGCTCGGCGTCACGCGAAGCGGCCGCTTCGCGTTCGTCACCAACGTACGCGAACCGCGTCGTCACGATCCGCAGGCGCCCTCGCGAGGATCGCTGGTGCCCGCCGTGCTGCGCGACCCAGCCGACCTACCGATGGCGCTGCAATCGGTCGTCGCGGGTGCCGCAGCGTTCAACGGCTTCAACCTCGTCGCAGGCGAGCGCGGTGTCGCCGCATTCGCATCCAATCGAACGCCCGGCATCGCCGTTCTGCAAGACGATGTGCACGGCGTGTCGAACGCCTGGCTGGACACGCCGTGGCCGAAGCTCGATCGCGCCAAGGCGGGCGTCGAGCGCTGGGCCGCGCGGGGCATCGAGGACATCGATTCGCTGTTCGACGTGCTCGGAGACCGTGCACATGCGAACGACGAAGCGTTGCCGGCAACCGGCATCCCGCTCGAACGCGAGCGTCTGTTGTCGTCGCCGTTCATCGTCAGCGCCGATTACGGCACGCGGTCGTCGACCATCTACGCGCTGGCACGCGATGGCACGGCCCGTTTCGTCGAGCGCAGCTTCAACGCAGCGGGAGAGATCACCGACGACGTCGAATATCGTTTCGACGTCACGACCGCCGAGCGCGCGAGCGTCGCATGAGCTGATCTCAGCGGAACGCGCGCGTCATCACGCGATGCGGTATGCCTGCTTCGTCGAACGTGGCGCCGGTTGGCGTGAAGCCGAGGCGCTCGTAGAAGCGCATCGCAGCGACCTGCGCGTTGACGACGACGCCGCGATCGCCGCGCAGACGCGCGCGCTCGATCAGGCACGCCATCAGCGACGCCCCGACACCGCGCCGGCGCCAGTCCCGCACGACGGCGACGCGACCGATGTGACCATCGTCAAGCAGCCGAGCGCACCCGATGGGTGCCTCGGCCGTGTCCGATGCCAGCGCATGCACGCAGGCTTCGTCGCTCGCATCGAATTCCAGCATTTCCGGCACGCGCTGCTCGACGACGAATACGTCGTGACGCACGCGGCGAAGCGCGGCGGCCGCGTCCGCCCACGCGCACGCGCGAACTTCGAAGGCGGACACCGGATCCGCGCTCATGGCGAAATCCCGCGCGAGCCCACCGTTCCGTAATCGGTGAAGCGCAGCCGCGCATGCCCGTCGTGCGCGTCGAATGCGCATTGACCGCCGACCGGCAGCGTCAGCTTGTCGGGCACGTGCCCGAACGGCAGGCCCGTGTAGAGCGGCACGTCGATCCGCTGACGGATGTGCGCAATCGCCGTCGCGAGGTCGTACCCGCCGTCGTTGGCATTCAGTTGATAGTCGGTGAAGGCGCCGAGCAGCACGGCGCGCTGCCGCGCGAGAACGCCGGCGTGCAGCAACTGGTACAGCATCCGTTCGACGCGATACGGATGTTCGGCGACGTCCTCGACGAACAGGATGCCGCCTTCGACCTCAGGCAGAAAGCGCGTGCCCGCGAGGTGCGCGATCATCGCGAGATTCCCGCCCCAAAGCACACCGCGCGCGGAAGCGCTGGAAGGGCCGTCTACCGCGCATTCAACATCCCATGCATCGTTCATCAACACGCCGAAGCACTGGTCGAGCGTGAACATCGACGGCGTCACGGCACCGAAATCATACGATGCCATCGGCCCGGCGAACGTCACGATGCCCGCGGTGGCGAGCGCCGCCAGCGAGAACGCCGTGAAATCGGAATGGCCCATCCAGCGCGTACGCACGCCGCGCAACGCGGCGAAGTCGATGCGATCGAGCAGACGCGTAAAGCCATAGCCGCCGCGCAGCATGACGGCAACGTCGACATCCGGATTCGCGGCGACGCGTGCGATTGCGGCCAGGCGTTCGTCATCGGGCGCCGCGAAGCGCTGGAAGCGACCGCGGGCGGTGGGATCGCACGTGACGCGATGACCAAGCTGCTCGAGGCAAGCGACGGCACGGTCGAGCGCGGCAGGCTCGGTCGCGAAACCGGCCGGCGCGACGATCGCGAAACACAGCGGTTGATCACGCATCGGGGGTGCGGGAACGTCGAGCGGCAAAGAATTGCGTGAGCAATGCGCCGCAGGCCTCGGCCGCGACGCCCCCCGTTACCTGCGTGTGATGATTGAGCCGCGGCTCCGCCGCAAGGTCGACGATCGATCCGCACGCGCCGGTCTTCGGATCGCGTGCACCGAAGACGAGGCGCGCGAGGCGCGCATGCATGACGGCGCCGACGCACATGGCGCACGGCTCGAGCGTGACGTACATCGCGCAGCCCGGCAACCGGTAGTTGCGTAGGGCGGCGGCCGCTTCGCGCAACGCCGCAATTTCAGCGTGCGCCGTCGGGTCGTTGGCGGCGATCGGCGCGTTACCTCCGCGGCCGACGATGCGACCATCATGGACGACGATCGCGCCGACCGGCACTTCGCCGCACGCCGCCGACGCACGCGCGAGATTCAGCGCCTCCGCCATCCAATCGTCATCGGTCAAGCGGATGCTCGCGCACGTCACTCCCATTCGATCGTCGCGGGGGGCTTGCTCGAAACGTCGTACACGACGCGATTGATGCCGCGCACCTCGTTCGTGATCCGCGTGCTGATGCGCGCGAGCAGCTCGAAGGGGAGAGGCGCCCAATGCGCCGTCATGAAGTCGGTCGTCTGCACGGCGCGGAGCGCGATCGCATGTTCGTAGGTACGACCATCACCCATGACGCCGACCGAGCGAACCGGAAGGAACACGGCGAACGCCTGCGCGACCGTGTCGTACCACGACTGACCATCCGGCGCACGTGCGGCGCGCAACTCGTCGATGTAGATGGCATCGGCGGCGCGTAGCAGGTCCGCCCACTCGCGACGCACTTCGCCGAGAATCCGCACGCC
>JAICVH010000378.1 GCA_025935435.1 Burkholderiales bacterium | reverse complement strand
GAACGACGGCACGTCGTCGGCGCGCGGCATCGCGTAATCCATGAAGCTGCCCGTCAACAGCTGTCCCGTTTCCCTGTCGTACACGCAGTTCTCGAGCAGCGCCTGACCGATCCCCTGCGTCAGCCCGCCGTGCACCTGACCTTCGACGATCATCGGATTGACGATGTTGCCGAAGTCATCCGACGCCGTGAACGCGACGACCTGCACGACGCCGGTATCCGGATCGATTTCCACTTCGCAGATATGCGTGCCCGCCGGAAACGTGAAGTTCGTCGGGTCGTAGAACGCGGTTTCGTTGAGGCCCGGCTCGAGCTTGTCGAGCGGATAGTTGTGCGGCACGTACGCCGCGAGCGCGACTTCGCCGAAGGTTTTGCTCCGGTCGGTACCGGCGACGACGAACTTGCCATCGTTGAACTCGATATCCGCTTCCGCAGCTTCGAGCAGATGCGCGGCAATCTTCTTCCCCTTGCTGACGATCTTGTCGAGCGCCTTGACGATCGCCGTACCACCCACGGCAAGCGAGCGCGAACCGTACGTGCCCATGCCGAACGGGACGCGTCCCGTATCGCCATGAACGACGTCGACGTTTTCGACGGGCACGCCCAGTCGCGCGGCGACGACCTGCGCGAACGTCGTTTCGTGGCCCTGGCCGTGGCTGTGCGAGCCGGTGAACACGGTGACGCTGCCGGTCGGGTGTACGCGTACCTCGCCGGCCTCGAAGAGCCCTGCGCGCGCACCCAGCGAACCGGCGACGTTCGACGGCGCAAGACCACACGCCTCGATATAGGACGCGTAGCCGAGTCCCCGCAGCTTGCCGCGCTGTTGCGCCTGCGCCTTGCGCGCGGCAAAGCCGTTGACATCTGCAGCGGCCATCGCGCCATCCAGCGTCTGGTCGTAGTTGCCCGTGTCGTAGAGCAGCGCGACCGGCGTCTGGTAGGGAAACTCGCGGATGAAGTTCCGCCGACGGAGCTCGTCCTGCGGGATACCGAGTTCGACGGCCGCCTGATGGACGATCCGCTCGACCACGAACGTCGCTTCCGGGCGGCCGGCCCCGCGGTACGCGTCGACCGGCGCCGTGTTCGTGAACGACGCAGTCACCTCGCACCAGATCACCGGCGTCGTGTATTGGCCGGCGAGCAGCGTCGCATAGAGGATCGTCGGGATGCACGACGCGAACGTGGATAGGTACGCGCCCATGTTCGCCGTCGTCTGCACGCGAAGCGCGAGAAACTTGCCGTTCGCGTCGAGCGCGAGTTCGGCATGCGTCACGTGATCGCGGCCATGCGCGTCCGACAGGAACGACTCACTGCGTTCGGCGGTCCACTTGATCGGCCGGTTGATCCGCTTCGACGCGAATACCATCGCCGTTTCTTCCGGATACAGGTAGATCTTCGACCCGAACCCCCCGCCGACATCCGGCGCAATGACGCGCACCTTGTGCTCGGGCAGGCCGAGCACGAAGGCCGTCATCAGCAATCGTTCGACGTGCGGATTCTGGCTCGTCACATACAGTGTGTAGGCGTCGTCGGCGCGGTTATACGAGGCAAGCGCCGCCCGCGGCTCGATCGCATTGGGAATCAGCCGATTGTTGACGATGTCGAGTTTCGTCACGTGTGCAGCCTTGGCGAACGCCGCATCGACGGCCGCCTTGTCCCCGAGCGCCCACGTGTAGCACCGGTTGCGCGGTGCCTGCTCATGGAGTTGCGGCGCGCCCTGTGCGAGCGCGTCGACCGGATTGACGACAGCGGGCAGCACGTCATAGTCGACGACGATCTGCTCGGCCGCGTCCTTCGCCTGATCGAGCGTCTCGGCGATGACGAGCGCGACAGGGTCTCCGACGTAGCGCACCTTGCCTTGCGCGAGCACGGGATGCGGCGGCTCGTTCATCGGCTTGCCATCGCTGCCGGTGATCAGCCAGCCGCAGGGCAGCCCGTTGACGCCGGTCAGGTCGGCGGCGGTGAACACACCGACGACGCCCGCCGATCCTTTCGCCCTTTGCGCATCGATCGCGCGAATCGTTGCATGCGCGTGCGGCGAGCGGAGGAAGTACGCGTACGTCTGCCGCGGCATCACGACGTCGGAGGTGAATTGCCCTGTGCCCGTCAGGAACCGCGCATCCTCCTTGCGCAGCACCGGCTTTCCGATGACGCTTGCAAGACCGGTGTTGTCGTTTGCACCCATCGCGCTCTCCTATTTGCCCATGACCGCCGCTGCCTGGCGGACGGCCTTGACGATGTTCTGATAACCGGTGCAGCGACACAGGTTGCCCTCGAGCTCGGCGCGGATCGTCGCCTCGTCGGCCTGAGGATGGCGATTCACGAGGTCGATCGCGCTCATCACCATGCCGGGCGTGCAAAAACCGCACTGCAGGCCGTGGCAATCGCGAAACGCGGCCTGCATCGGGTGCATCGTGCCGTCTTCGGCGATCAAGCCCTCGATCGTCACGACGGACGCCCCGTGTGCCTGCACCGCAAGCACATTGCACGACTTCACCGCCTGACCATCGAGATGCACGGTGCACGCGCCGCACTGCGCGGTGTCGCAGCCGATGTGCGTCCCTGTCAGCGCAAGATGGTTGCGCAGGAAATCAACCAGCAGCGTGCGGGCGTCGACGTCGGCGTTCACCGCCTTGCCATTGACGGTCATTGCAAGCGAAACGGCCACGAGGTTCCTCCTGAAGTCGAGACGAAGCGCGCGCATCGTTGTCGCGCGATGCAGCAAATATACGCCGCGACCGCGACGCCGGGAAGTGGCCGCGACGACGCGGAATCGTGCGCCAGCGCGAAGGCCCGCACACGCGGGCGTCAGCGTCTTGCGTGCGGTGTCACGACATCCGTCGCAGCGTCGATGTCGTTCAGCGCCGCGTTCAGCATCGACAATGCGGCCGCATGTTCACCCGCAGCGAGTCGGTCGCGGACGTCGACAATGACCTGGCGCAGCCGTTGTTCGTAGGCCTCTGCCTCTTCGAGCTCGGCGACGAGGCGATCGATTTCCGGGTGGTCGGACGATGGCATGTGCGACGTTAGTCAATACAGGTTTGCGATGTACTGCGCGAGATTTTCGATGTCGTCGTCGGACAGCGTACCGGCCACGCTCGTCATGTTGCCGGCGTCGTTCGTGCGACGCTTCGCCTTGAAGTCCGCAAGCTGCTTCTTGACGTAAGCGTAATGCTGGCCGGCGACGCGCGGTATCTCGTTTTGGCCGACGAATTCGCCGAGGTGGCACATCGGGCACAGCACTTCATCCGTTTTCTTCTTTCCGGCGGCGACCTTGGCGGGATCGGCCTTGAATCGCGTGGACGCCTGCTTCTGCTTGGAAAAAAAATCCGCGAGCGCGAGCATGTCGTCCCGCGTCAACGGCGCCGCCATCGGGTCCATTTGCGGATCGTGCCGGCGCCCTTCCTTGAAGTCGCGTAGCTGCAGGTAGATGTAACGCGAGTTCTGCCCGGCGAGCACCGGATACTGTGGGTCCGTCGAGTTGCCGTTCGGTCCGTGACATGCCGCGCACACTTGCACCTTCGCATCGATCGGAGCGCCGGGCGCGGAGACCG